>JAUSEK010000016.1 GCA_030650275.1 Candidatus Omnitrophota bacterium
CGGCGTAGGACCTTAAAGCCTGCTCCCTAAAACCGCCATTTTTATTCGCTGAAATAACAATGACCGGCCGCTTACACTTGGACTTATTAATCCGCTCCAACACTTCCCAGCCGTCCATTACCGGCATATGGATGTCCAGGATCAAACAACCCGGAGCGCTATTCGGCACAGCGTTAAAGAATTCCTCCGCGCAGGAGAACGTTTCCACCGCAAACCCATAACTGGCCATAAGGAACCCGAGCGCTCGGCGCACGGACTCATCGTCATCCACAATATAGATCTGTTTCTTGTCCGATGACATTTCAACGACTTCCTTAAGCTTTAGTCCTTCTGATGGCATAACGGCATTCTAGGGAATGGGGAAAAAGAATCAATTGTACTGAGGTATAACAAGGGAATGCGTCGTTGGGGAAACTCTTATTTTCCTAAAACCGGGCAAATGAATATCGATCAATGGTTCCTGCGTGAACCATTGTCCCTGCCATTCGATCAGGATATTTTGCCCTTGCGGCTTTATGGAGATCTGAATATCGCCAAACCGTGTCGGCGCGGGACCAAACGCGATCATTTGTTTTTTCTCAAGCCAGGTTTTAGGGATCCCTGAGCATAAGATCAACCCTTCATTTTCTTCCCTGACAAAACAATTTCTGATCATCAAAACCCATTCCGCCGCGGCCCAGACATGCTGTCCGTCCCCCATGCATCCGCCGCCCGTCCGGGGGTGGATCGCCTCAGGCCATTGTCCCGTTGAAGAGGCGAGTCCTGCGACCGCTGTCATGAGATCAAAATACCGCGGATCACCCGCGCGTAAAAGCACCTGGGCCATATGCAAGGTCAAATAGGGATTGATCCCTGAGTGGGTCATGTCATGAAAAAATCCGCCATTCACCAAACAATTGTCCATTAAAAAGCCAACAGTATCTAAAATTCTTGGATCGTCGTGCGCAAAAAGACAAAGCGGATAGCTGGCAACCAGAGAGCCGATCGCCCCTGTATCTAAACGACGGTAGAGCGAAGCCGGTATCGCGGCTCTTTTTAAGCGTTGAGCGGTTTTCTCAAGAGTACGGTCAACGCACTTCAACAGTTGCTCTGCTTGGACCTCAAAACGGGGATCTTTGCATAAAAAAGCGGCCGCTTTTAAACCGGCAACGGCCCAAAAGTCATCCCAGTAATAATAATCATTCGGACCCAAATGTTCGGCGCTGAATCCCGCCGGCAATAATCCCGCGTGACCGGATTTCAGGTCCGAAGACAGAAGTTTCTTATAGATCCACTGGCCGCCTTTTTCGATGGACTTCTTCCATTCCTTGGGCGGAACAGTGCCCGTCATTTCACAATACTGACGCATGATCCACAAGGCCTCTCCATTAGAGTCCCACTCTCCATCCTGAGAAAGAAAATAACCTTGGGCCGTTTGACGCGAACGAAAACAGTCCAAAGCCCGGGCAACACGTTCCTTTAATCCGACACACAACAAGGCGTTCAAAATAAAAGCGGCATCACGAAACCAAAACCGCCGGTAAATATAAGGACCCGGGTAGACCTCTTTGGGGGAATGCAAAACCATGGTGCGGATCGCTGATCCGTAAAGGAACTGAAAGTGTTCATCGGGAATTTGCAATGAACACGCTCCTTGAAGACTTTTCTTCCACGCGAATTGTGCGGTGCTTTGATATTCAGGGTTGGCCCCTTTTTCAATTTTGTTTTTCGTTAAAGGCATTGAAACTGTAATGTCAAGCGCTTGCCCCTCTTTGAGTGTGTATAAAACGGCAGCGGTGGCCATCCCGACTTGACACGAAACTTCTTTTTCATTTTCCTGCGATGACAAACCTGCCTGTCCGACAGGCAGGCGGCTGTAAATATCTCCGCGATGATAATCCGAAAATATACTTTGATCCGGAGGCTTATCAAAATAAACAAAATTTTCCCGATTCACATGCCAACCCGATGCGTCTTCAAGCAGGGCAATATGATTGATAAAGCTGACACCTTCAGGATTATAAGGCCTGAGAGAAACGACCAACACCGCCTCTGCGGGAGCAATGCCCGTGATCTGGACCTGGCAAACAGGTGATCGGGTTGGACCGATCACTTGTGCTTTTGATCGAAGTTTTAACTGACCCAGGCGGGATTCTGTGATCACGCAAAGGTTTTCATCCATGACCAATTTTTGGGATACGCAGGGTAAGCGCGACGGGATCAATGGTTCCCCCTCTTTGGGGATGATCCAAAGATCAATGGACCAGCTATCGTAATGAGGAGTAATAAGGCCGCGAGGATCTACGATCGGGTATTCCGCGCTGTCAGGAACGCCTAAGGCCGTCCAATTTCGGTGGGTAAGATTGATCTGTGTTAAAGAAAAAGACCTGGGTATAAACGCGTCGTTTTGAGGATCATATTGGCATTCCACCCAATACGGCCAGACCCAATCCAGGTTATGCTGAATGGCCAGGCTATTGATCAAACCGCGGGCGTGTAAAACAACGCCTGAACGCAACAGTTCTGTCGGGGCTAAGACCTCTGAAGGTTGCGCAAAATTCCGCAATTGAGCGAGGATCTTAACAGGGTCCAAAAACCCCTGCCTGCGCGCGATATCGCTGACCGCAAACCTCCATGGCAGCCATTTCCACCACATAAAAACCCCATCTTTCTATGACAGTTTAAAAGCTATGATGATGGTATTTTAGGGAGGGGGCAGAAAAAATCAATGATACCAAGGTATAACAGCAGGAGATCGAACGTGTGACGACGGAGGATCAGACCGGGGAGTAAACAACGCCTGTTTTTTGGGCGAAGTGGATGAGTTCTGTTACGGTCTTGGCCTGCATCTTCTGCATGACCCGGCCGCGGTGGACCTTGATCGTCTGAAGGGAAATTCCCCGTCTGGAGGCAATTTGTTTATTCAACATTCCCTGGGACACGAAATGAAAAACTTCCAGTTCTCTGGGAGATAACGTCTTGATGCGGCGCTTAATTCTTGATATTTCATCTTGTTTTTTATTTTGAATTTTGCTTCTTGAGATGGCCAGCGTAATGGCATTCAGCAGTTTCTTCTCGGTAAAGGGCTTGGAAAGAAAATCAATGGCCCCTGCCTTCATGGCCTTGACGCTCATTGGAATATCCCCATATCCGGTAATAAAAATAATCGGAGTGGCGATCCCCCGCCGCGTCATTGCTTCCTGAAGGGCAAACCCATTGATATTCGGCAGGCGGATATCCAGGACCAGGCATGAGGGCGCCTTAGGATGTTTAAAGGCCAAAAACCCTGCCGCATCCGTGAACGTCTCAACCTTAAACCCATGCGATCTTAACAATAGGCCTAAGGCCCGGCACACCGAGACATCATCATCAACGACATAGATGATAGCGCTTTGACTGTTCATTGGTCATTCTTCATATTAAGGGGAATTGTGAAATAAAAAGTTGCGCCGCGATCAGGATTATTCTTGACCTCCAAACGGCCGCCGTGCGCCTCCACAATGGAGCGGCTGATGGACAGCCCCATACCCAAACCATCCGGCTTGCTGGTAAAAAAATGGACGAAGAGCTTTTCCATATTTTCCGCTGGAATACCGCATCCCGAATCCTGAACCTCCACCGTGATCGTGTCGGCATCTTTGCGCGATGTCCTGATCAACAGTTCATGAGAATCACTGCTCCCCTCCATCGCCTCTAAACTGTTGCTGATAAGGTTCAAGAGCACCTGTTGCAGTTGTATGCGATCACCCTGGATCGATGGGAGATCGCTGTCCAGCTCGAATTCAATGACTTTATTCCTTACGGTGATATGGGTCATGATCAGCGCGACCGTATCGTTAATAAGAACATTGATATCCAGTGGCTCAAATGTGGGCTTGCTCTTTTTTAACAGTGCCCGTAACCGCCGGATAACTTCAGTCGCCCGCTGATCATCATTAATAATGTACTGCAAGATCTCCTGTAATTGGGGCTCCTTGCCTGCGAACATGCGCTGGGCCGCTTGGGCATAAGAAAGAATGGCGGTCAAGGGCTGGCTGATCTCATGGGCTAAAGACGAGACAAATTCCGCGAGCTTTCCCACCCTCGTGACATGCAAAAGATCCTCGCGCTGTTCCTCGATCTCCAGATCTCTCTGCTTCATCAATGTACAATCGGTTTGGATCCCCACATAATGAGTGGTGACGCCATGTGTATCGCGTATGGGAGCAATGCGCAGCAAACTCCAGAACTTTTTGCCGTTCTTTCTGACATTCAACATCTCTCCATGAAAAGATTTGCCTTGACGTATGGTTTGTTTTATTTCCTCAACGACACGCAAGTCGGCATCAGATCCATAAAATAAAAAATAATTTTTTCCAATGATCTCGTTCTTCGCATAACCGATGAGGCTCTGGAAAGACGGATTGGCGTAGATAATAGGAAAGTTTGGCTTCTTGGCATTGATAATAAAAATACCGTCCAACGCGGCTTCCATCGCCTTGGTTCGAATTTGTATTTGCTCTTCTGCGCGTTTTTCCCTGTCAGCCCCTAGTTTTTCTCTATCAGCTCCTAATTTTTCTCTATCAGCTCCTAATTTTTCCCTATCAACCCCTTGCCTGACTTGTCCGCTTCTGATCTTAAGCTCACCCGTTTGCTGACGAAATTTCTCTGCTGCAAGTTTCTCCCTATCAGCCCCCAGCTTTTCCCTATCAACCCCCTGCCTGACTTGTCCGCTTCTGATCTTAAGCTCATCCGTTTGCTGACGAAACTTCTCTGCTGCGAGTTTCTCCCTGTCAGCCCCTAGTTTTTCCCTGTCAACTCCTTGCTTTAATTGCCCATCTCTGATCTCTAGCTCACCCGTTTGCTGACGAAATTTCTCTTCCAAATTGTTACGGGTTATTTTCTTCAATAGCGGCTTTTTTACTTTTATTTGTTTCATTGACTGTTCACCATGACGTTCGTATCTTCCGGCGCAGAATTGATCAGATCAACCAAGGTCTGGGCATTGACCGGTTTTTGCAAAAAACCCATGGCCCCTACTTTCAACGCACGGGCGGCGGCATTGTCCTGTTTTTCGGCAGAAATGAAAATAACCGGGCGTTGCGATCCGGAGTCCACGAGTATTTTCTGCGCTGCCCACCCGTCTAATCCCGGCATATGAATGTCGATTAGTAAACAACCGGGTTCATCATTGGGAACGGCGTCAAAAAAACTTCTTGCGGAATTAAATGTTTTTACCTCAAACCCAAAAGTCGTTAAAAGGGTCTTGAGCGCGCGGCATACCGACTCGTCGTCATCCACAATATAAATATTTGAAGGCATTCTACCGCTCTCCTTAATTGACATAATTATAAATAACCATACGTATTATGGCATGAAGGGTAAGAAAGTCAATTATACCAAGGTATAATAGGCCTTTAGCCCTTCATTCATCTTAAACGTTTGCTTCTGCCAATTCTTGAACTGTATCTGCATCAATGGGTTGCGCTGTCACAAGGGCTGGAGACATGAAAGCTCCGGTCGCATGAGTTAAATTCTTGGCCAGCCCCCATTGCGTTTGAATGGAACGGACAGCGTTTGACCAACGGCCATCCTCACAAGTACGGCGGCAAAATCCCTGGCGGACCGTCAGCGAAACATACAGGCCCAAAGCCCTTTGGGCGCAGTCTTTCATTGAAAACTCTTTGGCCGTCTTACGGCAGGCGTTCCTGATCCTTAATAATTGAGAGGCGGGTTGTTTTTTTAACCATGCTAACGCTGAAACAAAATCTTCAATGCTTTCCCGGGCGATCAAACAGCCGTTCACATGATCTTTAACGACCTCCCGGACGCCTGAAGCATCAACAGCCACCACAGGAACGCGGGCCGCCATCGCTTCGGTCACAACCAACCCTTGTGTTTCGCTCTGCGAAGCAAAAACAAACACATCCATCGCATGATAGACGCTCGCCAGATCTTTTCCTTTGAGCATGCCCGCTAAATGCAAACGGTCTGTGAGCCCTTCCTTGGCCATGATCTCTTTGATGGGCCCTTCAGACGGCCCCGTGCCTCCTATTAGAAAATGGGCCTTGGGTTCTTTCTTAAGGAATTGGACAATGGCCCGCGTCAAAAATTCTAAATTCTTTTCAGGGGCCAATCGTCCCACATGTCCCGCCACAAAAGCGTCCGCGGGGATATTCAATTTCTTGCGGAATGTTTTTCCGGCCCCCCGGGCAAACTGATCAATATAGATCCCCGTCGGGACCACATCGACCGGGCTTGTGACCCCTCTTTCTTTCATTAAACGCATGACGCTTTCACTGGGAGCGAAAACTTGATCGGCCAAATTGGCATAGCCCGTTGATAATTCAATGACAAACCGTTTTAAGGCCTCTTCATTGCCGGGAACATAGTGGACATTCTCCTCATAGAGGGTGTGGTGGGTAAAAACCAGCGGCACCTGATATTTAGAGGCTATTTTCAAAGCCGTATCTCCGATGAGAAAGGGATGCTGTGAATGGATAATATCGGGGCGGAAATCGCCCAGGGCTTCCGCTAATGTTCCCTGAATGGGCAGTTGAACAGAAAAATCCGACCCATTGAAATTCTGCATGGCCGCAACACGGATCACGTCTTCTTCCGGCCGCATGTCCGGATATTCGGGGCATACGATCATGACCCGGTGGCCTGATCCCCGGAATTCTTTGCTAAAATTAATGACTGATCTTTCCAGTCCCCCGACCAGCGGCTTATAGGTGTTGGTCATCATTAGAATGTTCATGGTCTTTTCCTTATTTTATGATCAATTGATCATCCACATGCCGCACATGCTCTACGGCCTGGGCCTTATGCTCAATAGCCATTTTCTCATCCTGGTCCTGCACCGCCCCTTTTAACGTTACAAAGCCATTGAAAACAGTAACGGTGATCTTTTCCGCGGCAAGAGAAATATCCTGATCATCGGCGAGGAATTTCTGTATGGTTTCCAAGATGATCTTGTCATCCGCGCTCACCTGTTCATTGACCGGCGTATTAGGAACACCCGGCTTTTGAGCGGCATCTTTGTTCTGCGTGACCGCCGTATCACTCTCCATAACGTCCGCCCTGACAGGTCCGGTATTCGCCCATGCAAAAGCCGAAAAAATAACTCCAATCATAAGTGCTGATCTCATATTCTCCCCTTTCAATGCGCCTGATCAGGCGCGGCTTCCAAACGGTTATTGGCTTTATTCTAGGGAGGCAAAAAAAAGAAGCAATTGTACCGAGGTATAACAATACGATCTTAGATCGGAAATGCGGATCATCTTGATCGGGAGGAACGGCATATAATGGTGGGTCAATTGGGCAGAGCACCTGTTTTACAGACCTGACCGAACTTTATGGCGCTTTCCCGGACAGTTCTCCGGTAGGTCTTATAATCAACGTCGATCAATCCGAATCTCGGGCCAAAACCCTTGTCCCACTCAAAATTGTCCATCAAAGACCAGTACAGGTATCCCGTGACGTTGACTCCCTCCTGCATGGCCCGGTGAACGCTCTTTAAGTGGGCGGAGAGGAATTCCCACCTCAAATGGTCATCGGATGTGCAGATGCCGTTTTCGGTGATCATGACCGGAAGACCGTATCGTTTGAGCTTTAAAAGCACCTGATACAGCCCCTCGGGATAGATGTCCCAGCCCAGAGAATTTTTTTTGACCGGCTCATCATTGCTCTGGCCCGTTTCCATGAGCAAATTCCCGACCCACCAACTGGACGCATTCACCAAATGACGCGAGTAATAATTGAGCCCGATAAAATCCAAAGTTTTATGCCGCGTGAGTTTGTCGAGGATCTCAAAATTGTGCCACTTGTCCCGCAAACGGGCCGCGAAACGGTTCCTGAAACTGTCCCCACAGGAAATCATGGCCGATATGTGTTGAGAAATGCTGATGGAGGGTTTGGGCAGATCTTGTTCCTTATAAATTTTATTGATCAGGGCATAGGCCTTGATATGCGCCGCGATCATATGGTCATGCACCACCTTTGCTTTCAGATAGGATCTTTCCTGCGGGGGCCACACACCGAACATATAGGCGTGCGAGAAATAGATCGTCGGCTCATTGATGGTGATCCAAAAATGGACATGGCTGGCCAGGGCGCGCGTCACCGCATCGCAGTAACGCAGGAAACGCTCAACAGAACGCCTGTTTGTCCAGCCCCCCGACGCGCTAAACCAGACGGGATTGGTGAAATGATGCAGGGTCACCATCGGCTCAATGTTGCGCGCCCTTAAGGCGCGAACCACGTCAATATAATGTTTTATCTCTTCCTGGGAAAACTCCCCTTCTTTGGGCTCAATGCGGCTCCACTCAATGGACAGGCGGTGGGCATTATGGCCCAGGCCTTTGGCCAGGTCAAAATCCTGTTCATATAATTCATAATGGCGGCAGGCCTGGGCTGACTGTTCTTTTCCGGCCTTCTTTTCCCAGGACCACCAGTCAGCGTTAGCATTATTGCCTTCAACCTGATAGGAGGATGTCGCGGCGCCCCAGAGAAAGTTCTGTGGGAATTTCATCATGGTAAAATTATATATCAAATCTGTTTATTTGGACTTAAGTAAAGTGTAAATTAGACGCATGCGTCCTTTGATCAGATTGATCCAGAAAACATACAGGATGGTGGATCCCCTTGAGGGCAAGAGGGTCATGCACAATGTCGCTTCCCTCTCGTGGCTGCAGGCCATCACCTATGTCCTGCCGCTCATCATCCTGCCCTACCTTTTCAGGGTCATCGGACCGGAAAGATTCGGCCTGGTCGCTTTTGCGCAGGCCTTTGTCCAGTATTTCATCATCCTGACGGATTATGGATTCAGCGTCTCGGCCACCAAGGAGATCTCCCTGTGCCACGAGGACAATGCTAGGATCTCCAGGGTTTTCTCGGCCGTCATGACGGTCAAGATCGCCCTGGCCTTTTTAAGTTTTCTGGTCTTAAGCGGGATCGTGTATTTTGTCCCAAAATTCAGGAGCGATTGGATGGTCTATGTGTTGAGCTTCGGCGCGGTAGCTGGGGGCGCCATTTTTCCTGTCTGGTTTTTTCAGGGTGTAGAAAGAATGAGATATATCGCCCGATTGAATATTGTCGGGGAATTCGCCTTTGTGTTCTGCATCCTCTTGTTTATCCGGGGACCGGAGGACTATCTGAAGGTCCCGCTCATCGGTTCTTCGGTATTGCTGATCACGGGCATTGCGGGGCAATACATTCTCTGGAGCAAATTCGGGATGTCGTTCCAATGGCCGGGATACAAAGACATCCACCGGCAGTTGAAGGCCGGATGGGACGTTTTCATCTCGGTCGTGGCGATCAACGCTTACACGACCACGCGCGTTTTTGCCGTCGGGCTTTTGACCAACAACACGCTCACGGGGTTCTATTCCATCGCCGAAAGGATCTCCGGCGCGATCCAGACCTTTCCCCTGTCCTCTTTTTCTCAGGCGATCTTTCCGCGCTTAAGCAAAATATTCCACAGAAACAAGGCCGCGGCATTTGAGATCATGCGGCACATACAACTCATCACCCTCATCATCTCTTTGATCTGCCTGCCGGTCTTCTTTCTCCTGGCGCCCCTCATTGTCAAGCTTGTCTGCGGTGGGACCTATCCGGCGGCGGTATTGTCCTTAAGATTCTTGTTGGTCTCCGTATTTTTTATCAGTTCTAATGCTTTTCGCGTGCAGTTTTTGCTGGTCTGCGGCAGGACGGACATTTATTCCAAGATCCACATCAGCATGGCGATGATCGGCCTGCCTTTGATCATCATTTTCATCTATGCTTTTTCTTACGCGGGAGCGGCCATGGCCACGGCGGTGATCGAGGCGGGGGTTTTTACCATCACCTATTTCACTGTCAAAAGATTGAAATTTTAACGGTTCTTTTTCAGTTCATAAATATACGATAACGGGGTCTCATTCCTGATCTCGTAATCATGATGGATGAAGTCCATCACGTCCTTGAACTTCCTGCGGTTTTGTTCCAAAGCCAGATAAACTGTTTTCCATCCTTCCTGGAATTCCTTTGTCAAAATGATGTACCGGGGCCTGCTCTTTTTGAGGTCTGCCATCAATTCCTGATGCCAGCGGTCTTCGAACCAGGAGAATGTGGCGATGGGAAAACGCCCGACAAAAGGCCGGTCCGCCAGGAAATGATACGCTCCCAATTCGGGATACGTAAAAACCGCCTCGCCGGGTTTTGTATTTTTTTGGATGAAATGGACTACGGCTTCAATATCGTCGGCCTGTTGTACGGGGGCAACGATGCCTCTGGCCCGCTCAATGGTCAGCGGCCTCGAGGGTTCCTTGGCCAGAGGGCGCAGACGGTTGGTTTCCCTGCCCTGGACAACACTGCGGATATATTTAAAGACATAGAACCGGTGATCATATCTTCCGATCATATAAATGAGGGAAGACAGGCACAGGGTGATGATAAAAAGATCAACCAGCCAAACCTTAAAACGGAGGAATGTCTCTCTTTTCGCCAAACCATAAAGCAGAACGGTCTCCAGAATAAAGAAATACAATATTTTTTCCGGCTGTAGCGACAGCTCGAAATGGGCGGTCCATATCCCCCTAAACCCGGTATTGTACATGATAAAGCCGTAGACCCCGGCGGCAATGACGAACAGGTCCGTTGTATTCAACCGCTTTGCCCTGATCCGGTAGATCACATACCCGAGGACGGCCAGATAAAGATAACTGACCGTCATGTGGCGGAAATTCTTGCTGAGGGGATTGATCATCGCGGATACGGCTTCGTAAAGATTGCTCGGATAAACAGAGGCAAAATGCGGATCAATGACCTTCTGCATGTTAAAGACAACCGCACGGACGCATTCCAGATAAGGAACAAAGGCCTGATGGCTGATGAGATAAAGAAGGAACGGAAGGCTGGCCAAGAAAATACCCGCCAGATAAACTGCCAGGGCCTTGATGAGGGCGCGTTTTTGCTGGACCTTAAAAATAAATGCCGCGGCCAACGCGGCCACGACCCCGCAAATGGCGTAAACGCCGATCTCAACGCTTGTCCAAAGCCCAAAACCTGAAAAAACCCCCGCCGCCAGCATCCATATCAGCCGCTGGCGTTTTAGAAATTTTATAAAGCACCACAACACGATCAGGCCGAACGCGTAGCGCATCCCACCCCATATCATGAACATGACCCTGGGGAAAGCTCGGGCCACCAAAACCGGCACCATCAAATACAGGATCAATCTCGTCCGGAAAAGTTCTTTGGCGATCAAAACGCCCATCACAAGGCACAGGACATTTCCGGCATAAAAATAAACATACAGGACCGTCAGATCTTGGCCCCACACCGACATCAAAAATGCCGGCATATACAACTCAAAAGGCCCCCTCAAATAAAAGAAATCACGGTAAGGGACCAGCCCGTCCAAAATGGCATTGATCCCCGGCAAATACAATCCTGCTTCAAAGAAATTGATGTCTCCCTCGGTGAAAAAAGGATGGAGGGTGGCCACGACCGTGAACAACGACAAAACAGCGGCATCCGTCCAGGAAGGCGGCTTCAATAATGCCCATTTATTGAGGAAATTCAGGAACCTTTGAAAATACACGGGGATTACTATATACCACAAAACCAAAAAATAAAAGAGGACAGTCCAAAATGAACTGTCCTCTTTAAACGCACCCATGAGGCATGATTTAGTACTCCTCCTTTAACGCGCGCAGGCGGTTGACCGGTTGTTTGGCCTCATTGGGCGCATTGGCCTGATCGCCCCGAAGATGCGCGGCGATCGCTTCATCGATCTCGCCTTGCTGTGCGCCGAGCTCCCTGGCCGCTGCCGCAAGCTCTGCGCAGCTTTCATACTCTTGCCTGCCAAGGGCCTCTTTGAAATACAGCAAGGCGCTGACTTTCAGCACTTCTTCCATCGTTCTCACCTCCTTTCCAAATAAAAAAGCCACCGGTCTTTTGAAGGGTCGGTGGCTTGATATCCTTGACTGAAACTATTGAACTAACGGATCAACACACACCTTCCCCGCCACGCTTTCTCCATACAGGAAAAAGCATAATACAGGTGGAATAATGTTTGCGATTCGTTGCTGTGTTCATGATGTTAGAAGTTTAACATGTCCGGACGGAAAAGTCAAATTGATCGATCATCGGGAAACATGAAAGCCCATCGGCCCTTTGGGCTTGGGCGGCTCTTTCTTTTCTTTCAACAGCTGCTTAATTGCCCTAAAGACCAGGACGATCTTTTGATCATGGTCCATAAACTTGCGCTCCAGATCTTCGATCTTACGGGCCAGATCTTTGTGGGAAAGCATGATTTCCCTTAATTTTGTGAACGTACGCATGATCTGGATATTAACCTGAACAGCCCTCGGACTATGCAAAACACCGGAAAGCATGGCAATTCCCTGTTCCGTGAACGCCATGGGAAGCTTGCGCGTGCCTCCCCAACTTGAAGTGCCAAATTGGCACTTCAAGTTATTCAATTCCTCACGGGTCAATTGAATTAAGAAATCGTCAGGAAATCTCTCAATATTCCTGCGCACTTGACGAGTTAATTGTTTTGTCAGCACCCCATAAAGTTCCGCCAAATCACTATCGAACATCACCTTGTGTCCACGGATCAAGAAAATCTTATTATGAATAATTTCTACCGGCACGA
>JAUSEK010000017.1 GCA_030650275.1 Candidatus Omnitrophota bacterium
GTCCTTGACCGCGTATTCATAATCCGTGACCACGTAAACAGGATTGCCTTCCAAAAGCCCGTCAGAGACGATGGACTCCGCCTTGACGATCATGGAGACCGGCTGCCAGAACAGGATCCTGCCTTCGCTCTCGTCGAGTTCATAGTCCGCGCCGTTTTTCATGACCTTGCTACCGATGGGAAGGCCCGTGACCCTGTCCCTCACCTCCAAGCGGATCTTGTCGCTGCCCTGGATGATCTCCTTATGTTTCAGGAAATACAGCGACCCGCCCGTGCCTAAAAATTCATTGTGCGACGGCCTTTGCTGGACCTCGGCGTGGAAAACCAACGCCTTGCTGCGCGCATCGCCGTAAGGGTTGGTGGCCAGCGACTGGTAATCGATCTTGCCGCCGTAGAACGTGCGGGTAAACGCGGCGAATTCCGTATCTTTAAAATCAAGGGCATAATTCCCCCAGATCGCCGAGGACTTGTCCCACTCAACGAGCAGATACAACGGCCCCCTGGTGTCGGTGGCATCGTAATTGATCGTGCTTTTGTCCCCGTAGATCGGATAATACGCGTTGGGGTCAAGTTTGCGGAATAATTCCTTTTGCGCGCGGTCAGTGTCAAACGAGGATGTCACTAAATATCTGCCCTTGACCTTGCCTTTTAAGTAATACGCGCCTTTGCCCTGTTTCCAAAACCCTGGCTGGAACTGGTCATTGTTCTGCACGGGTTCCACATTGCCGGTATTGAACGTGTATCCTACCTTGGCGTCGCCCAGCGCGACGAACATGAAATAATCGTCGCCGACCTTCACCTGGCGGGTGTAACGTTCAAAACCCAAGGTCCCGCCTGCCCCGCCTATGGCGGGGGATGGCACCCCTATGGCGGGGCCTGCCGCGGGCGCCGACACTTTCGGCCCGACCACTTCCAAAACATAATCGCCGTTGGGTAACACCATTTCCAGATCATCCGGATGGTCCTGCTGCCCGAAACCGGACAGCAGGTCTTGGGGTGTCAATTCCTGGCCCTGTCCGACGGGAACTTCCGCGAACAGCGCGCCGTCCTTGAGAATACGCACGGACCTGATGTCCTGGCCCTGGCGGTCGATCTTGAGCGTTTCTCCCTGAATGGCAATGGCCTGGATCCGGGTATTATTGATCGCGTTCTGGGCCTCGGCCCATTTGCTGTAACTTGCGGCGCGCTGGGCGAGCGCCTCCTTGTCTTTTTGTTTGTCGATCTCTTTGAGATACTGCGCCTCATCCGTGATGATCCGCAGGTCAAACGGTTTCTCGTTGGTCGTGTCATGAGCGCCTTGACTGTCCGTGACGGTCAGAACATAAGAATATTTGTGGTCCGTGCGGATGATCTTGCCGTCATTGCCGCGGCCGTTCCAGAAGAGCGGGTCATAAATATTCAAACGGGCGCCCTCAAAACGCTTGACCAATTTTTTGGTGTCCCTGTCCAGGATATCCAGACGCCAACTGTCGATAAAAGACGCGTAATTGGTGAAAAGCCTGAATTCCACCTGGTTCAAAAAGGCCTCGTTATACATGGGGATCGCCTCGAGCGCCCCCTGGTCCGACGATGGATCAAAGAGCGCGGCATTCAGACGGGGCGCCGGTTTGTTCGCGTCCTGGGTGAGCCGGATCTGTTCATTGAAGAACTGCGCGTCCTTGCCGACGACCTGTTCATTGTCAATGTTAACGCCGAAATTGGCTTTGACCATGAGGCCCGGCGTGATGTCCACCAGCAGGGCTTTATCGGTGGTCAAAAACGTGCCCGGCGGCAAGGTGCGCTCGTTGACGCGCAGGATATGGCGGCCCGGCAAAAGACCGGGCGCGCTGAACTTGCCTTCCCTGTCGGTGGTGATCACCATGCCGTCCTCGGTCACGATCTGCACGTTAGGCACGGGCTTTTCAACAATGGTCCAGCCCTCCGTGGCGTCATATTCCGGCGCGTCCTGAACGCCGTTATCGTTAAGGTCATAGAACACCTTGCCGATGACCGTGCCTAAGTCAAATAACGGGTCCATGATCACTTTCACCATCTCGGTAGCGTAGTTGGAAATGATAAGCCCGTTGCTGTAACGGGCCACGGCCCTGTTTTCGTAAGAACCGACCGTTACTCCGCTGCCGATGATCAGCTGGTATCTCAAGGTCATGGTGGCGCCCGCCGGGACCGTGCCGATGGAAAACAACAAAGGCCGCTGGCCCGACGGTTCGGTCAAAGGCACGCCGTCTAAAAGGACGCGGTTGGACAAATACTTGAAGCCGGGCGGGATACGGTCGTCCAGAACGACATTGTTGACGGCATTGTCGGACGAAAGGTTCTCGATCTTGACCGTGTAGGTGACGACATCGCCGATCCTGGCCTCGCTTTTATTGGCGTCCTTTTCAATGCGCAGTAAAAACCCGTTGGCGTCCACCGGATGATCCATCTCGAGGACGGCCGTGCCGACGGTGAAGGCCTCCCCTTTGGAACCGGTGATGATGGTGCGGCCGCTGGGGAACGTGGTCAATTGGGACGGATAGGTGTAGCCGGTAGCGGAAACAACCATGTAATAATTACCGGCAGTGGCCAAAAAGCTGTAAAACCCGTCGGTGCCGGTCGTGTAAGGATTGTTATCCGCGGCATCCAATTCCACACCCGCCCGGGCCAATTGGCCGGAAGACGTGTATATGGACACTGTCGCGTTCTTGACCAGGCGGTCGGTTGTTGAGTCAAAAACAACCCCGAAGGGATCCGTCAAAGTGACTGTGATCAGGTCGCTGGCAACCCCGTCAACCGTCACGGAAAGATAGTTGGTGCTTTTGGGCAAAGCTGTGGTCAAGGTCACGGAATAACTGCCGTCCGCGGCCACCGTAGCGGTCCCGACGTCCGTCAAGAGCAAAGCACCGGCCGCGTCATTGGCGACAACGGTAACGGTTTGCAACGCCTGCCCCTGCCCGACGATGGTGGGCTTACTGCCGCTGATCTTCTGATTGTTGATCGGTGATGTGATGGTAGGGACCTGGGAGGTGGTGGGGCTGGCCACGACCGTCAAACTGTTCTGTAAACCGGGCACCACCCCCAGATACGGCGTCAAGGCATTGGCGCCCAGGGCCAATTGGATCCCCGCCGTTACCGTGGTCGAGCCGTCCGTATCCTGATCGACGCCGGTCACGACGCGAAAATTACCGTTGGCATCTGACCGGGCCGTGGCCACAATATTATCAGAAATATCTTTAATAGTGATGTTGCTGCTGGCAACAGCCAGCCCGATAATGGTGGGCGTCCTGCCAACGGTACGGACGTCATCGGGAGCTGTGATCCTCAGATTGGAAAAGATCCAGTTGGCATTGTTGTTACCGGCATCCGTGCAGTTCAAGCACGTGACCGTATTGGTCAGGGCATCGGAATCCTTGACATTCAAGGCGTTGACCGTCTGGGCCCCATTGGGAAAGGTGATACTCCATTTGCTGCCGCTTGATGTGGAACGCAGAGTGATGGCGCTGGCACGGGTGCCCAGCAGGGACAGGGTATTGTTGATTGTCTGGTTGCTGCCGGCCGTAAAATTGATCGTTTTGCCTGCCGTTGTTGACGTGAAGTTGTAAAACGTCGTATCGCCGGTGATGGTGGCGGTCGCCGTCGTATCAAAAGTGACGGTCCCGCTGGAATGCGTGAACGTACCGGCCGAATGGGTGAAATCCCCGGCGATGGTAAAACTTTGCCCCGTTGTGGGAGCGGTCAATGTCCCGGTGCCGGAAATGGTCACGGACCCGTTGGCATCGATATTGCCGTTGGTGGCGGTCAATGTCCCGGCACTGATAGCGATATTCCCGGTGACGGTCAGGGTCTTGGCATTGGTGGAAATATCCAGATTCCCGCCGGATATCGTCAAGTTCCCCAGCACGTTCAAATCGGCCGTGCGCAAAAATGTGCCCAAGTTGGTTGAATCATTGATCGTCAGATGATAATACTCGTTGGTCAAAACGACATTTGTGGTCGGGTCGGTGATCTGTATGGTGAACGGCCCTGCCCCGCCGGTACCTGTGTAAGTAAACGTACCTGAATCGGTATCGATGGTCTTGATCTTCACCGTTTCGGTCCCCCTCAAAGTGACCGTCCCGCTATTAGATAGAATATTGGTGACCGTCAAATTATTGCCGGCTAGAGTTACGGTGGCGCTGGCATTGACCGTCAGGTTGGCGATATTGACAGCGGTAGAAAGGGTCGGCTGATTGGCCGGCGCCGAGGGAATGACGGCGGTGTCCGTTGACCCGGGCACAAGACCAATATCCCAGTTAAAAGGATCATCCCAGTCCGTGGAGGCCGACCCGTCCCAGGTCATGGTGGCACCGCTGAACGACCAGTTGATGTTGGTTTGCGGCCCCGTGTCCGTCGAAGTGGTTCCCGCTACCAGCAGCAGCCCGCCGGAGGCATCGGAATCCTTAACGTCCAGATACTGCATGGACTGGGACCCGCCGGCCTGCAAAGAGATCTTCGCGTAGGTGAGATTGGTGCTGCTGCGCAAGCTCAACAGATTGCCGGCCGAGCCCTTGAGCGTCAGAGTATGGGTGATGGTCTGCCCCGCCGCCGAGGCGGTCGTGTCCGCCAGCGTCAGGGTGTCTGCCGCCGCGAGCGGTCCTTTGGTCAAATTGTAAAACGTCGTGGTGCCGCTGATGCTTTGGCTGGAACCATCCAAGGTAACGGTATTGGTACCCGGAGTGAATGTGGCGGAGTTGGTCCAATTTTTCCCCACGGTCATGTTCAAACTGTTGGCGTCAAACGTGCCCGCAGTATTGGAAAAATTGTTGTTGATATCAACGACGTTGGTGATCAATTGGACGGTACTGGCGGCATTATGGGTGAGATTATAAAAAGCATTCGCCACACCGCCGGTGTTCAGGGTCTGTGTGCCGCTGGTGGCATTGAAGGTGACGGTGCCGGTATTGGAAGTGAACGTCCCTGAATTGACCCAGTTACCGGTGAGCGTGATGGTGCCGCTGGTCGTCTGCAAAGTGCCGGCATTGGTGATGTTTCCGGGGACGTTGAGCGTTCCGGTGTTAACGTTAATAGTCGAGCCCGACGGGATCGTGAGGCTCGCACCCCACGCCTGCCCCGCCAAAGGCGGGGCCAAAGAAACGAGGAACACCGCGGCAAGAGTGAGCGTGAAGGAGCGTATGATGGAGAAAATTCGCATCCTCGTGCGTTGTCAACCAATACGTGCTGGTTAAAAGGGGTTGCCACCGCACCCGCTAGGGGGGCAAGCCCCCCTTCGGCGTCCCGACTTATCGTCGGGACTGAGCACCCCCCAAGCGCGGGGGAACAGGTTCCCCCGCACCCCCATTGAGCACTCTGCACTAAATAAATTCAAAAATTGCAGAGTGCTCGTCGGAATAAATATTAATATTAATAGCAAAAGAAAACCTGTATCTAAATAATGGGGGTTGACCCCTCCCCCCATTTATTTTAGATACCGCATATATTCTATATTAAGGACAAGGCAAGACAATGACTGTTTGGGATTTTTTCCGCCAAAGGCGGATCAGCCTTTGGCTGATACGGAACAGATGAATGAGGTTTAACGACTTAGATCAAAAGCATGCGGGATATGTTCAATGCGTGTTTGGCCCGACCCATCCCTGACGATCGAGATCACGTCGAACCTTGCGTTCACATCCACTGTGCCGCAACGGTATTTGAGATAAGAAAACGCAACGCGGGCTATTTTCATTTGCTTATGGCGCGTGACGGAATCATACGGCTGGCCGTAAGCCAGCGACCGACGGGTTTTTACCTCAACAAAAATCAGGATTTTCCCATCGGAAGCGATGACGTCTATTTCGCCTATTTTATTCTTATAATTCCTCTCCAGGATACGATAGCCCTTGGCTTTTAAAAATTCCGCGGCCCGCTCTTCCCCCCATCGGCCCAAACTTTCAATGACCATGGTTATCTCCATTATCGTTGTTAAGATCACGGATAATTTCAAGACGTCTTTTCTCTGCAACATCCGCGACAGAGCCAAGGACCGTCGCGTAACCGCCGAGGCCTGCGCGATAAGACGCCAGAGAATTCTTTTCCCGGACAATGAACTCCAACGCTTGCCGCGTGATCATTTTATGCCCTTCCCTGATGGAAGGATGGATCAGGGCACGGTTTAAAAACTCCAAGGCCATATCATATTGTTCCATGGTCTTTACACGCGCCAACTGTGAAGCGATCTTTCCCAAAACCAGATCGGCCTGTGATGCCTCCAGTGTGAGCCAGTCACGCAAGGATTGATCGGTCAAAGGCAGGCCGGGCAAGGACAGTTCCCGCAGATCGTCAGGATCAACACTTTGACGCCTCCGGTATTGTTCCATAAGGCCGTATAATTTTTCCAGGATCCCGTCCCGGTAGTCGCTAAACACGTTGCCTATCCTTTGGACAGGACCGTTCATCTCATACCCGTTGGGGGTGATCACCCATTTGGGCATGATCGCCGTGATCATATCTTTTCGCTCTCCCCTCACATGCAAACGGCCCAACACTTGACCCATGATGTCGGCGAAGGAAGCGTCAAAAACCAGCCTGCCCTGCGAACAAAACAACATGGTCTTGACCAGATCGGGCTTGCCGCGGTCATCCAATTTGGGATCTTCCAAACACTCCATCCGCGCCTGGTCCGAAAGAACGCCCAGGTCTCCCCCCGTGCGCCTTTGGATGTCTTCCATCTGCCGATAAAACCTGTCCAGCCGCAAATTCCCGGCGATCTGATAATGCTTAAAAAGATCGGCCCCCGCCGGAGAACTGTATTGCCACAGCATCAATGGTGAGTGTATCATGCGCTGCATCAGGATTTCAGTCTCAATACGATCAAACAAAGGTGTCCAGATCTGGTTAAAAAGATCGTCCTTAAAATCAAACGCGGACAAAGGCGGATCAGGGACATTTTGATCACCATACTCGAAAGAACTCAAGGCGGATGTCGACTGATCGTCAAAACCATTACGATAATACAACCCGTAGCTGTCTTTGGCCGCGGCTTTTTTCCAATCATCTCTGCCAAAAGCGTCTTTGTTATCTTCAAAAATGTCAGCGCGAGCGGACGAAAAACAAAGAATAAAAACAAGCCATAAATGACGGCGTATCAATGTTTCTGTTCCTCCTGCTCTACAGCGGCCAAGACCTCCTGCGCTTTCAGGACGCGCTGTATTTTCTCATCTTGCCAGTCCAGATACCGGCGGGCGTTGTCGGGGGTCGGGTTGTCCAGGAGATCAGCAACAGGTTGAGGCGGGGCAGGCGCTAAAACCGGTTCCCGCCAATCCGCGATCTTTTGTGCCTGCCGGAACCCCTCTTTCATGGATCTCTTGCTTCCAGGGAAATACTCTACCGGGCCCATGTGAAAGAAATCAGATGCCCACACGCAATCAGCACAAAGAAAAATGACCGCCGCAAACCTAACGACAGCACTCGCGGCGCCTCCAATAAATCCACACATATTTTTCTCCCTCGGAAACCGCCTGCCTTTGCCATAAACGCGCGTCTGTCCCCGGTGCCATGCATGTGCCTTTTGACGGATGGATCATCTGCATTTTATCGGTCAACAAATTCATACGGAAGTCCAGTGGGGACTCAACCGTATGTTTGGAAACGATGTCGCCGGCAATGCTCACAGCGCGCAAAACGTGCAGGGCCGATGCCACGGTGGAATTCGTATGCACCAAAAACCCGGTGCGCGGGTACAGAGGCCCCCATTGCCCGATATGAAATAACACCTTCTCCCCGTTTTGCATGCGCCATTGAGCGCTGTCTGCTTCAGACAAATACCGGATACCCAAGGTCATATTAGGAACGGACGGACATAAAGCCGCGTCCATAAACATTTTTAACGGAAAATCATAAAGGTGAACTTCGTTAAACTGTAAATTGGAACCGCCCAGGGCCTGAAATCCATTACCGCCGCCCGGATCCACTCCTTTCAACCCGGTCGCGGTCCCCAAAGAGATGCGCGCCGCTTGTTTGGCAAAAGGCCCCACGATGGGACCTATTTCCCGTATGACATAATCCCCGGGTGCTTTGACGCTCTCCATCACCAAAACCGGTTCCCAATATTTCCATCGCACGCCGACGTAAGGCGGATTCGGCTTGGGACATGCCCCTGTTTGTAACCGCATGCACGACCAGTCCACGTTGCGCGCCATTTCCATAAAACTTTTGGCATTGTCCCCACGCGCATGGACATCCGGACAAATCATAAAAAAAATGAGTAAAAGAAAGATCATGGTAATTTCATGATGAACGCCAGCGCGTAAAACGGCGGAACGTTAAAATCAGCGGTCATAGGATGAGTATGGGGCTGGTCCCCTCCGATGCTGGTCGTGGGATAAGGTTTTAGACCGCTGACTGCTACCGTTTCCGGATATCGGGCCCAACCGCCGGAGGTTGTTGTGTCATTGACCATGATATCGAGGTGATGTGAAGGCATTTCAGCGACCGTCAACACGTGGCTGCCGGTCGCTCCCCCGTGATCATGGCTGATCGTGCCGCCGGTCCTGGACAAACTCCCCATGATCATGGTTTTGGCCGCCCCCTGGTCGTCCTGTCTTGCTCCGACGATAAACTTGTCCCGCAAATCCGGGGTGCCGTTGGTCCCGTCGCATAAAGCCCAGCCCTCGGGGATGGAATCAATGGTGCCGGACCAGGCGACAATGACGCCCGGGTCTATGCCCCCCGCGGACCCGTCATAGATCCCTATGGAACTTGTCACTGTTTTCCCGGAAACAGAAGCCATCGGGACGCGCATGGAGACAAGCCCCGTCATATTTTGCGGAACATCGGTCGAAACAGAAAACAGGTCCGAAACATCCGAAACCAGATAATCCGATCCCCAAGCGTTGCGTCCGTCCCACTGCGGATTCACGTACCCCGCCTGGCGCAATGCATTAAGGTCCTGCGGCCAGGTCTTGTCATGCTGTACGTAAAACTTGCGGGCGATGTCCTGCAGGCGGGTGATCTCCAGGGCTGTTTTCTCCCCGGCCTTGACTTCCACCGAACGGATGACCACCGGTGTCGCTGCCGCGGCCAAAATAGCCGCAACAGCCATCACGATGGACAATTCTATGAGGGAAAAACCTTTGTTCTCCAAGGAAGATCTTTACTGCGGGGAATTATTCAGATACAACGGGCCGGGGAAGCCCATAAGGCTAAAGTGATAGGCCTCAAAAATTTATACGCTGATAACGGTCCTTGACTATGACATTAAAACTTTTTTGTTCTTGCGCGTTGAGCTTGGAGACATTGATAAGGCCTTTGATATGACCGGCTTGCCCGATAAATTTCTCATAACGCACCTTGACCGGGATTTGCAGGTGCTCTGCCACGGCATCGAAATCTTCCCTGGACAATCGGTTTTTCTTGCCGTTAATCGCCAAGGCGGATTCCTCCCTTTCATCCGGTATGGCTAGTTTGGAAGAAACAATATCGTATGCCGGAGACAATCTGATCTGCGTGGTCTTATGATAATTGATGGAATAATTTTTTAAATGCGCGTCTCCATTGCCCAGAAGAAAATTCAACACAACCCGTTCAAAGAAAAGCTGCACATCCAGGCCCGGCACAGAAGATATTTCTTTGAGTTTACGGCCTATCTGTTCTACAGAGCCATCGTATTTATCCTTTCCGAGGATCTGGCTGAAATCTTCCTGGTGTATTTTTTGTGCGCTTTGACGGTCAAAACGTTTGACCACGTAGGCAAAACTTCCATCGGTGAGTGGGAGAAGACAATGTTCAGGGATATCAATACCCAGGGCCTGTGCGATGTCCATACAGCATTGTTCGTTCTGTGGAAGATGAGGAAAGGTTTGGGGCTGCGGTTTTAAAATATACTCACCGCCTTCCGGGGCCGGAACCAGTTCGCCCGATCTCTTGTCAAATTTGACTGATAACTTGGGCTGGACGCCGGAAATGGAAAGCTTACCAACCATGTCCTGGGCTTTAAGAGAAATTTCCGGCAATGAGAAACTGATCATGGGCTCCCTGGTCGTCCCGAACATTGACTTGAAAGACATTAAGATCCCTCCCGGACCGTTACTGCTCCTATAGTGTCCATTCCAGCCGTAGAAACAAGGATCCCAAATTGATCGTTACGTTCCACTTTTTGTTTGGCCACAACCAGATCAAGATACCACCCCTCCGGAAGAAGGCCGCTGAAAAAAGGGAACAACTCTTTGGATTCATAAGGATCTTTCCTGGGTGGTAATGAAACAGAAATAGGGATATTTTCTTTTAAGAAATCACGATCATAAACGAACACGTAGCCTTTTTCTGTTTCATACAGAAAACCGGCCCGTTTCTTTCCATAAAACACTTCAGCTGTTTTTAATATTTTGTCGTTCATAACGCACCGCCTCCAGGCGATAACCGAAGAATTTTAAAACCTGATCGACTTTGTCCATCCGCATCGTGGTTTTCCCTTGCTCAAGTTCACGGACAAAACGCAAACCAACACCTGCCCTCTTAGCAAATTCGATCTGAGTTAGGCCTGCCTCTTTGCGTGACTGTTTGACTTTATCGGCTAAGTTCATAGTGTAAGTATACCCCCTATCGGGTGTAATGTCCACAAATTTTTATCATACTTATACCCTATATGTAACAATAATACATTAATACACCATTAAGGGTATACTAAAATGTCGCTGTCCATGTTCCGGCGGACGCGTCAAACACCGTCTTGGACGCGTTGCTGACAAAATAAGCGGTCAGCTTATCCGCGTCCTCTTGTTTTAACCCTGACAAAGATATGTCATAACGCGTCGTGTCGCTGTTGGGAGCCAATGTGAAATCCCCGCCCCAGGGGTTGGTCCCCGCGGCATTAAAATTATCAGGCAAAAACTTGGAGATCTTTAAAGCATCCAGTGAAATACCGGTGTAACTCACCTTACCGGAAACCAGATAATTCTCCGCCGCTGAACGCAAGGACTGCACGCTGTTGGCCGCTGACTGCACGCGGGCATTGTCCTGTATGCCCGATGACATGGAAACCGCCAGGATCAAGATCGCGACCACCGCCAAACCGATGGCCAGTTCTACCAATGAAAACCCTTTTTGATCTGTCTTTTTCATGTTCGTTCTCCTTTTTTGTTTAACCTCCCGCGATGCGGGTCAATCCTCCATAAATGGGCATTAAAAACGCAAAGGCGATGGTCGCCAAAAACACGCCCCCCATCGCTAAAAGTGCGGGCTGCACCAATTGGGCCAAAACATCAAGCCGCGAAGAGACCCTGCGGTCAAAATATTGCGCCAGCCGAAAACAATGATCATCCAAACGCGCCATTTCCTCGCCGCGGCGCAATGTAAAAACAGTCACTGATGAAAAAAATGGGTCTGTCTTGACGGACTCCCAAAAAGACAGGCCGCCGAACATGTACTCCCGGCAATTAAAGATCCGCCGGCTCACTTCACAAGCATGCGCGGTGTTGAGATCATGGATGGCTTTCATCAGCGTTACCCCGCTTTTTAAAAGCACGGAAAGATTAAAAAAATATACGGACAAAATGGACTCTTTGATCACGGGACCTAAGACCGGCACGCGGCATATCCATTTCTCCCAGATATCAGACCTTCGATAAAAAAACCAAAATGCCCCCGCGGTGATCACGGCGGCGCAACCCACGCATAAAAACCAAGAATCCTGTAAAAAACCGCTCAAACCTAATACCCATCGTGTCAGTCCGCGGTCAAAAGCATCCGCGGGAAGTAAATTCTTCAGCCGGGGCACGACGTTCAAGGCCATAAAAAACATAATGCCGAACAACAAAACGAAAACAATGGACGGATAAATGAAAGCTCTTGCCATCTTTTTTCTCATGTCGCTCTTGCGGCGGAAATATTCCGCGAGAACCCTGAAGGACTCCGATAATTGACCGGCCTGTTCTCCGGCATGGATTGTGGTCCACGCGAGCCAGGGAAATTTTCCGGTTAAAGTCATGGCTGCCGAAAGCGTTTGGCCCTGACGCGTATCGTTTTCCATCCGCCCGATCACTTTGATCAGAACGGGATCCCCGGTCGTCTCTTTCAGGGCGGCCAATATATGAGGGACCCCAGTCCCGGTCAAAAGCATATCGGCAAAATCACCAAAAAATTCAGATAGAACAGTATCGGACAATTTACTCATTGAATAACCTACCCTAATATTCTGACAACTTCTTCAATGCTGGTCGTGCCGGCAAGGACCAAACGCCTGGCATCAGAAACCAATGTCCTGTGGTCCTTGCACGCATTGAGATGGCCCTTCAAACCAAAGATATCGCCGTGGCTGATCATGCAGACCATGTCATCATTAATATTTAATACCTCCGCGATGACTGTCCGGCCGTCGAAACCTTCGCGGCAGTATGAACAGCCCTGCGCCGTAAAAATGATCTGTTCCTCCCGGGACAAATATTTGCGGCCATATTCAGGCAGGTCCACGCGCCTGACCCTGCGATCTTTTTTGCATAAAGGACACAAACGCCGCACCAGACGCTGGGCGATGACCATGCCCAAATTATTGGCAAGATAGGCCCAGGATACGCCCAGATCATTCAAACGCAACAGGGCATCCAGCGGTTTATTCGCGTGCAGGGTGGCAAAAACCTTATGTCCGGTCATGGACGCACGCAGGGCTTCCTGGGCGGTTTGTGCGTCACGGACCTCTCCGATCAAAATAACGTCCGGGTCATGCCTTAAAAAAGCCCGCACCGCCTCGTGAAAATAAATACCGCGTTTGGGATTGATCTGCACCTGGGACATCAACGACGACTCGATCTCCACGGGATCTTCCACGGTCATGATCTTGCGGCTGATGTCCTTGCTATGATTGAGCATCGCGTAAAGTGTAGTGGTCTTGCCGCAGCCGGTGGGGCCTATGACCAGCGTGATCCCTTCCGGTTTGATCAGATCATCCCGGATCATTTCCCAATGGTCAGGCGCGTAGCCCAGATCGGTCAGGGCAATGGCCGCCTTTGATTTATCCAAAAGCCGCAAGACCAGGGACGAGCCGTGCACCGAAGGAATATGCGATACGCGCACGTCCACATCGCGGTCCATGTGACGATGGGTGAATCGGGCATCATGAAAATGCCCAAAATCACTGACCGCCACTTCGGCTTTATGAAAAATGATGTTGGCCAAACGGGACAGGCGGGACAAACGCAGCGTGTCCCTGAAACGCAGGATGCCGTCCACACGAAAACGCATTTCCACGGCCTTAGCGGAAGGTTCAATATGGATATCGGTGGCCCCCTGGGCAATGGCCGCGTTCAAATGCCCCTCAAACCAGATCAAAAGGTCGTCCCCGCCCTGCGCAACAGCCGCCTGGTCTGCCCGCCGACCGATGATCTTCTCCAGCGCTGACCTTAAATGTCCCTCGGGACCGACATAAAATCGAACAGGGCTTTTGAATTTGCTTTGAATATGGTCCGTCGCGCTGATATCATCCGTCCTTGCAAAAATGAAAGCAATGCCGCCGGAGGACTGCAACGGAAAAACCATATGCTCCAGCAAATAATCAATACCCATGATACGCGCCGCCTCAAGATCAGGGACATACTCCCCCTCATAAACATCCCACCCCACCTGCTGGGCGAGCGCGTCGGCAACATCCTTGTCCTTGATAAAATCGTAGTGGCGCAAAACCTTGCCCAAACGTTCCCCGCCGTTATTTTTCTGAACTTTCAGGCAAAAATCCAGTTGTTCACGGTCGATCAGGCCTTTGTGCAAAAGAATATTGCCCAGACGCTCATTGTTCATCTTAGCCCCCTGCCCATTCCAATGAACGCGTCCGGCCATCGGGATATTGAATAAACACCGCCTGGTCCGTAATTTTCGTGATCTTCATTTTGCCTTCTATGTCCTGTCCTTCACGGACATAAAATATCCTGCCTTCAACGCTGATAAAAGCATGTCCGACGCCTTCCTTGATGACAATACCGGACACGCGGATGTCCGGCAGGCCGCCAGGGGCCGGCGTCCCTTTATCCTGCGCGACCGTACCGCTTAACCCGGCCATTTTTGCCTGGATCTCTTTCTTTTTAAATTCCAGGTCGGCTTTTTCAAGGTCCAAACTCAAAAGTTTGATGTCCTTTAAACGATCGTCTTCCTGCCGGATAAAATCCTTCATGGCGTCATACCCCTGATCGTCCTGGCCCCAAGCCAACGGTACAGCCGCCGCAAGCATAAAAACAACCAGTCCTGTTTTCATATGCCCCTCCCGTATAATTCAACCGTTAAAACCAGACCCCTGCCGCCCTGATACACAATTTCCTTCACGCGCAGGGGGCCCTTGTTTTCCATTTGACGCATGAAATCCAGCACCGCCGTATTTTTGTCCACGCCGGCCATATCGGAAAAAGTGACTTTCACATCCGCTGTCATGACTCCCGGCCACGCGGACGGCCTAAAAGCCTGTACGATAACTCCCTGTTCATTGATCCCCTCAATATGGACCGCACTTTTAATACCCCGGTAATGCGACACAACGTCCATGGCCTCATAAAACCGGCGTGCATTTTGCTCCAAGGAGATCAGGTCATCATCCGAAAATGTCTTCATGCGCTCGATCAAACTCTTCATATGCGTCATATCTTTCTTGAGTTTTTCCACCTCAATGGTGTCCCGTTTTATCCGCGCAGGGATGTCCGCGGCCTGCAAACCAAAAAAGATACCCGCTAAGAATCCGAGGGCGATAATGACCTTATTCATGACCGCCTTCCTCCTTCAAGACGATTGTTTGCCCCCAACGTCCCTGCACGACAACATTCTCGAGAAACACATTCCGGAACATCCCGGAACGTTCAAAATATCGCGCGATGACATTGTCCTGTTGGGGATAAATAACACCCACAAACTGCCAGCGGGTATCATCAACCCTGTCCATCCGGAATTTTTGGATCAAATACCCGCGGGGTATGCCTGAAATAAAATCATGGTACAAACGTCCATAGTCAACCGGCGCGGACTGCTTTAAAAATGAGAAAAATTTCTTTTGGTCAACAACGGCCAATTCATCGCAAACGCGTCGATGCTCCTGCCGTGTATCAGCCAACCGGACGGCCATGTCCTGTTGATGGCCCATGGACAATGCCCAAAAACAAAACCCCAAAGCCGCCATGACCATAGAAACAGTTACGGCCTTCAAGACCCCGCGAACGGTCTTTCTCCTTTTCTGTTTCAAAATGTCTTCGGGCAAGGCAAAATGCATGGCGAACTTGGCGTTCTTTAATCCCTCAAGAACAGGGCAGGAATGGTCAACGTGAATAATGTCTTGTTTGGTAAACAAACCGTGATCGCAAAAGGCCGTGAGCCATTCGCGATTATTGGAAACAATGATGAACGCAACGTCCCTGGGCGCGGCCCCTTCTTCTTTTTGGGAAATATAATTCTTCTGGTGGCGCTGGATCTCGGAAACCATGTACGCGGTGTCGCGCATGCTGATACGCCTAGGAGCCGTCAACCGCGCGCCCTCGATGATGGTCAACACCGCCTGCGTCTTTAAGTCATCCAGAAAGATCACAGCTTTGTCTTTGAACAGCAGTCCCCTGCCGTTTAAAAAAGCACGGAGCGCCACGGGATAAGGCACCAAGGACACGACGGGGACCGGCTTGAAATAACGGTGCACGCGTTCAATGTCTGTTTTAAGGGCGCCGATGACTTGATAAACGTTTGCGCCCATGCGCTCATGCTGGACAATGTGATCAGAGGCAAAGGCGGACTCAAGCAGCGGTTCCGTGACATTCTTGACCGCGCAATCAATAAAGGCGGCGCGCACGGACTTCATGCGGGACTTATAAAGACGTGTTGTCTCTTCCTGGCCGCAAACCGCGGGACGGCCTTCAATGTCCAGATACAACCAATCGTCAAATAATACGTGGACCATGCTAGATCTTCCTGGGGGTGATAAAGATCACCAGCTCTGTTTTGTTGTTCTTGTTTTGAGAGTATTCAAAAAGTTTTCCTAAAACCGGTATCTTGGACACGACCGGGACGCCCTGTTTTGTCTTTTGAACATAGGAAGTGATGAGCCCGCCGATGGCGACGGTTTGGCCTTCACGCAATTTGACCAGCGTGTTGATGGACTTGGTCGTGGTCTGCGGCGCCTCGATCGTCGTCGTGCCTGAAGTGATGGAGCGGATATTGTCGATCGTGGTCACGACCGGGGTCACGGAAAGATAAATTTGGTCACCGACGATATTGCCCAATAAACGCATGGTCACCCCCTCCTGCACCTGGGACGTGGAGATGGATGTGATGGTCCCCGTCTGGGTGGTCTCAAAAGTGGTCTTGTCCACGAAACTCTGGGTGGAGCCGACCTGGATGACCGCGGTTTGATTGTTCAGAATGGTCAATCGCGGCTGGGACACAACTTCCACCCTGCCCTGCTTGGCCAAAGCGTCAATGGCCAGCTTGATCCCGCCCGCGCTGACGCCTGAACCCGGTCTGGGACCATCGGCATTGAAGGTCAGGAATTGGCCGCTGGTGAAATTACCCGACGCGAAATTCGTGGCCATGCCCAAAGAATTCAATGTCTTTAAACTTTCGGCGAGCGCGTTCCAATCCACGCCAAAACGGTGCTCATCGCTTAAAGCCACTTCCACCACCTTGACGTCCACATCGATCTGCTGGGCAACGCGGCGGTTGAGTTCGTCAAAATATTGTCCGATACGGTCCAGAAACCCGGGTGTGTCCGTCACCACCACAGACCCGGCTGGCTTATTGGCGGAAAATTGCCCACCGGGAGAAATGAGCGTTTTCAGATTGGCCGCGATATCATCCCAAAATGAGATCTCCAAGGCCTTATTGTTGACCAGGACCTTGGTCCCTAATTTGATCTGCTGTGGATTGGTATTTATTCCCGTTGACGCTGCGTTGGCGCTTTGGACGAACGACTCATTGCTGGTCGTATCATTGAACGTCTGAACGATCGGCGGCAAAACCACGCGGTAGATCCGTGTTTCCTGGGACAAAATGACCAGATCACCGTCTTTGGCCTTAAACCCATAACCCAAAGGATACAAAACCGTATTCAGCACGCGGCTGACAGGCGCGTCGCTTAAGTCAACGTTCACTTTTTTGTCCTCCACGCCGGGCCCCAACAATAACTGATATCCGATGGACTGTGCTAACGGTTTTAGGACCACGCTTAAAGGAAGATCTTGCGCCTTGACCGTGACTTTCGTCGTCAACGCATTTTGCATTTCGTCCCCCGCCGTCATCCTGAGGCCGTAGGCCGAAGGATCTCTTTGAGGTCCTTCGCCCTTTGGGCTCAGGACGACATCTTGGTTCTTGACCCATTCCTCATGGATGATCCTGGCTTTCTGGACCTGTGTCATCGGTTCGCTTTTGGCCCACACCGCCGGGCAAATGAGTGATATCAGACACAGCCACGTTCCTATCTTGCGCGTGATGTTCATAACTCTCCTTAGGTTGTGTATTGACAGGATAAGCCGGAGCAACAGCCCATTCGCCGGGTTGGATAATGACCATTTCCTTGTGCTCGGGCATAAAAACGCCGTTGGCCACATGCGCCGGAACATTCACCTCCTGGACCATGGGCTGGGTCCAATGATAATAGGGAAAGTTACCACCCTGGAAACCGGCGGCGATGCGCTGCATTTGTTCTCCCACGCCGGCCCGGTAACCCTGTTCATAAACGCCTTTTTGTTCAGGGGATATCGTCGCGCAGCCGGAACAAAATAAAGCCAGAACCACGACCCCCTCCCTAACCCTCCCCACAAGGGGGAGGGAACATATCTTATTGAATTCCATACGGATGCTCCTTGGCGCACAAGTTGACGGCCTCGATGAAATTGCCGTTGCATGATCCGGCTTTCTTAAAAAGATAGTCATTATTTTTTGGCTCGGAATTCGCGACCCAGTATAAGAACGGGTCCGGCACTAAGCGGATAACGCCTTTGCAGGCATCGGTCATGACCAACCCTTCGGAAAATTTTCCTTTCACGGTCGTGACGGTCTTTAGCAATTGGATGGTCGCCTCATCAAAAGATAATTTATCTTTGAGAAGATCAATCACGGCCTGTTCCTGTTTGAGAAAGATCTTATTGGCCGTGTTGGCGATAACGGCCATGCCGCTTTCCTGGCGGGTCAGGTCCGCGACTTCCTGGGTGATGGCCACCACCGAACAACGGTATTTACGGAAGGTCTTGAACGCGTTGGCGATGAAGTCCGCTGTATTCTTGACCTTGAGCAGGGACCATGCTTCGTCAATCAAAAGGTATTTGCGTTTGGGACGCATATCAGCGGCGCAGACAAAATTGGTCATAAAAAACATGAGATTCAATAAAACCGCCAATTGCAGGTCGGGATAGGCGCTCAAATTGGCCAGTTCAAAAACGACAAAACGGCTTTGGATGGAAAATTGATTGGGACCGTCAAAGAAAGCGCCATACGGTCCCTTGCGGGTAAAAGGTGTCAGGCGTAAAGCTAGCGTTGGGCCCATCAAAGAATTGACGCCGAATTCATCGTTGAATGCGCCGTCGTTCAGAACACGGACCACATCGGACAAAACAATTTCCGGGTGGGCGCAGGGGCCCGCCCCTACGTCCTGTTTTTCATAGGCCTTGAGAACCGCCCGGTGCAAAAGGCCTTCTTCTTCCCTGTTGAGCCGGTCGCGCTCGTCGCCGCCGGAGGCCATTTGCGATAATAAAGAAAGCAGGAACGACAGATTCTCCGGTGTCGGCGGATTGGCGAAAGGATTGATGGTCACCGGCGCGTTCAGATCGAACGCCATGTATTGCCCACCTAAGATCGTACAAAGTTTCTTATAGGAATCCCCTTTGTCCAAAACAAAAAAGTGCGCGTCCAAACGTTCATTCTGCAAAACAAAATCGTTCATGAAAAAACTTTTCCCCGAGCCGGAAGCGCCGATGACCATGGCGTGGGGATTGGTGTTGGAATCAAAGAAATCCACATTGACCTTTGCTCCCCGGCGGTTCACATAGACCTGCGCCGCTGTCTTGGTGCCGCGAAAAGCGCCATACAAGGGGAGCATGTGACTGGCATTGGCCGAGGCCACCCGTTTGGCGCGGCGTATGAATTTTTCATAATAAGGATCAAAATTCAACGGCAGGCATGTCAAAAACAGCGACGCGGCGATCAGGTCTTCTTTAATACCCTCGCAGTTAAAACGGTTCAGGCCGTTGATGACCGCGTCCGCGAAGGCATCGCAAGCCGCGGGGTCCTCGTGGCGGACAATGAAATGCCAGCGTCCATAAACGATCTTTCCGGCCCCCTTGAACATGTCCGCGATGGTTTCATCCAGCTCTTTCTTTTTTTCCACGGCCTCAACGCTTTTGTCGCCCAGCCAATTCTCCTGATGCATGAACGCGAAACTTTTTTGCATTTGCAGGCGGGAAAGGGTCTCGGCCAAAGGCGGGACCGTGAAATTAACGACAATCATCAGGTCCGGCGCCGCGTCCAGAAGACAAAACGGATGGCCGTCATGGAACTCGCGGCTGAACATGCCGCATACCGTTGCAGAAGGCAATTCCTTTAAAGTGACAACTCTCATATGGACACCCTCGCAAACAAGATCTTGAGGCGTTGTCTGCGGGGAAGAAAAAATGATCTGGTCCCTGATGGGATCTTCCTCGTCTAAAACGACCTTGGGGATGGACTGCCTGCGTTTAGGGTTCAATATCCCGTACAGCCATTGGGTCATGGCCTCGCCGTCCACCGGGTGATATTCAATGCCAGCCGATTGAAACACCCCCTCGATGAGCGACGTATATTTCTTAAAATCCTCCTGATGCGACGCCATCTGTTGGGGATGGCGCCAATGGGGAAAATAGCGCAAGGTAAAAAAGACATCCGTCTTTTTCAAGATCATCTGGCAGGCCAATTTTTCCGTCGGGATACGGGTCAAAAGATTTTCCAAATGGCCCGCGAGCAAGGACAGGAATTCCTGCCCCCTGCCTTCGGTTTCCCATGGATCAATATGCCATACCTTGCCCAGACCGCCGTCAGCCAATACAAAAACACCATCAGCATATTCGATATATGGCAGCAGATCAGCGAGGCAGTACCCTTCATCAAATAAGGCCTCCATCTGTTTTAATCGAAGCGCCATCGTACGTCCTCCTTAAAAAGGGGACACCTTATGGTGTCCCCTTTTCCGGTATCATGGGCACGATCACCGGCACGTTGACATTTTGTGTTTCTTCCTGAATGAACCAGCGCGGGGGCTGGACCATGACATACACCCAATGACCTGCCACCAAAACACCACCATCCTCATCAGACCTGTGGTCCGGTATCCAGACCTTGCGCACCACAGGGCCAGTCATCACAGGAATGTAGGGTTTAACGTAACCGAATGTCTTTTGCTCCTTGAGATTTTCCTGCATATAACGGGCCGTATCTTTCTGACTGTCCCCGACGCTGTTGGCGTAAATGTCCATCATGGTCAGGCGAGGTATCAATACAGGCCTTTGATGAGGACCAACGCAACCGCTAATCGAGATGAGCAACACGGATGTGAGCACCGCGCGGTAAACCATCGATCTTGACCCCTTTCTGGACGATGAAACAAACCTGCGTGCCGCTTTTAACATGCACAGCCGGCACTAAATTCTGCGCCTGCTGTCCGTAATATTCCGCCATCTTGCCGGCACTTTGGGCCAAACCGGAAAACAGCGCGTTCTTGGACGCACTGCCCGTGACATCACGGGTGACGTCCCCATCACTGTTCCTGCTGGTCGTGATCTCGCCGTCAGCCAGGGCCTGTGCCCCTCCGGCGGTGAAGCCACCCATGAAATTCAAAGCCAAGGCCCGGCCGGTGTTGCGGATGACCTGCCCTTTGATCCCCAGATCTCCCTGGGCATCGGTGACATAACCAAGGTCAGCCCCCTCTTCGAATGTCTGCCCATTAGGTAATACCGATGAAATGGAAATGATCTGTATCAGCGCGCGCTCGGAGACCAGATCACCGAAGGCCTTGCCCAAAACAAAGGCGCCCTTCAAGGGGATGCGCGTCTGGTTGGGGCCATGAAACGCTTCGTCCAAGGATATCAGCACCGGCAAAGGATTATTCGCATCGGAGGCCGCGTAAACACCGGTCAACAGCGTGCCTTTGCAGAAACTACCCATGGGCAAATAAACAGTATCCGCGTCCCGGTCTTTGCGGACAACGGGTTGTATGTCGGCAATGGATAGTTCTACCGTCTGACCGGAGGAGGCGCCCATCGGATTAGACGTTTCCATTTGATCCTGAAATTCAGACAGCCGGTCTTCCATTTTGGTTGTCAACCGGCCGTCCAATTTCGCCACGGTCTTGGTGATGCCCTTTTGGCCGCTTTTGATCTCATCGGCAAGGGACTTCATGCTCTTAACTTCCTGCTCCATGGCTTTGACGCGGTCCTCAAAGTCGTAATAATTCTTCTCCAGACGGACAAGATAGGCCTTCTGGTCAATGCCGCCGACGGACAAACCGATATTCTTGCCCTCTGACGACTGCACTTTCCGGCCGGCGGCGGGTGGCGCTTCTTTCCCTGATGCCATCACAAAACAAACCAATCCCAGACCGGCCAAACTGATCAAAGGATAGGCGATCATGGGGTGCTGACGGATCTTTGTTTTGATCTCTTCAATGTTCATATTATTTTCCAACCACCAAATAAACCGCTGTGCTGTCCCCTTCCCGGCCTTTGGGGGCGATCATGTCCCTATCTGATGTGATCGCTAATAAACGGGGAAAAGTTACCTGCTCAATGGGAACAATGACGCTATTATCCGTCAGATTCCTGGCTTCCAAAATATAGGCAGTCAATGCCGGTAGATCATAACCGGAACGCACATGCAGTTGAATTTTACTGTCCTTAAAAAGGATGTCCGCGCGATTGACCTTAAGCGCCGTTGATCCCGGCGGCTCTTGTCCGGAGAGAATATCCTTCATCACATCCATCACGTCATTGCCGGCGCTTGGACTAACACTGCTGACGGAAGCCCCGTTGATCTCAACCTTGATATCGTGTTGGGGCGCGATGGTCAGGGTTAATGGATAAGACCGGCCGGAGACGGTTGTGACAAAAACATCCGCCGGTGTATTTGATTTCGGCAAAAGATACAGCGACTGGTCTAAAACTTCAACGAGCACGGAATCCGACGCGCCGCCCTTGACGATCTTGGCGATCTTTTCGGGAAAAAATACTTCGCTCACCTTACCGACAGCCACGTGGACCGCAGTGCTTGGTTCTTGTTTGGAAATGTCCTTGGCCCAAACATTTCCGGTGTTAAAAAGGATGCAAAGACATACAAAGACCCTGTTCATAATGCTCCCTCTTCCTGGTCAACGCGGTCCACGGTCATCCCGTATGGGTTTCCATCCGTGGGGTTGACCGGACGCAGGCGTAAATGATAAACGACTTGTTGGGTTTTAATTTCTTCCTTGCCGACGTAAACACCCTTCTGACCGCGGACAGTGACTAAAAAACCGTTTTTGTCCGTCTCCACCACAGGGTCCTGGCTCAAAGAGAATAACGACGAAATGTTGTTCTTTTTGACCTCTTCCATGTCTTTTTCCAAACTGATATGGATCTTGGACAATAAGACGGGTGACATGAATTTGCGGGCGCGGGCATAGGCGTCCTCAACCGTGGCGGGCGTAAAGTTCGTCCAGTTCAAAAGCCAGGACACCGCGAACGCATTGGCGGTCATTGACCCCGAGGCCGGGGCAACGGCTAAACCCGCCTGGGCCACTCCGGGAATAAAATAAACCGGCCTGGGTTTTAAAACAAAACAACCCGCGACCATGGCCAGGGCCAGACAAACGATGGACAAGGCCGCGACCGCATATCCCAATTTCATGTTGTTCTGTTCAGCGCTGGCCCAGCGCTCGACAAACAGCGAACTTTTTGACTTCATGCTTTCCATTATTTTTACTCCAAACCGCATATGTTCTCGTTTTCGCGGGCAATAAACCCGGCAGGTCAAATCCCAAGCTGTATATCCGATGCAACAGGTATCCCGACGGTTTCCCCTTTTTGAAACGGGCCAATAAAAACCAGCCAGCAAAACCGAGCACGCCGGGAATCATGGGGCCTAAAAATAAGCTCAAGATCCCGACAGCCAAAGACAAAAGCCCCAGGTCTTCGGGCTCAAGGCCGAATAATAAAACCGGCTTATCCAAGGTCCGCGGGCATTTAAGGTTCATTTGGCCACCTGCTCCAAAAGAATGGGTAAGAATAAAAGAATTATGAAGGCGGCGCCACACGAGAGGGCCAATTTATGCCGCCCGCGCAAAAGCCCGCCGACGCCGGCCAGCAAAATCAATGCCGCCAGGATCTTGGCGATGGGGCCTTTGAGAATATCAATGGCCTGTGTTGAAAAATCAGTGACTACGTTGAGTGGGTCCATGTTTTTCTCCTTGTTAGTAAGAAAGTCATCAGCGGCATAAGGCACAACAGCAAGGCGCCGAAAACGGCATAGGTTGGGTATTCCCAAAACCAAGCCGCCGATAATGCCTGGCGCGCCTGTGCGGAGGCCATGGCCAGCGACGCAAAATGACATAAGGCCCCGCCCAAAACCCACGATTTGATCCAAATAAAATTGCGAGCGTAGGCCGTCAAAAAAGAAAAGTCGCAGGTGAATAGCATGGCCAGCAGGGTAAAAGGAAAAACAATGCCCAAGGAGGCGTTGGCAATGCTGTACATATAAGGGAAGACAGCGAAAACCCAGCCGCAGATTTTCCATAGTAGGGGCGGGGTTTCCCCGCCCGTCATTAGCGGGCCGGGTGACCCGGCCCCTACTTCGTATTGAACCAGCGATCGCAGGGCCTGATCGTCCAGATCACCACTGGATGTTTCTGTTGATCGGAACAGATATTCCCGCGCGGCAGGCCACGGGCTTGCGGGGCTGTTGAGAATTCCAAGCAAATCCTGACTTAATCCCCTCCACTCTGTTTTGGCCTGCGGAGAATAATGCCTGACCACCTGCGGGTCACCGGGCCACACGCGAAGGCCGGTCATTCCCAAGGCCGGAAGATAATGAGCGTGGACGAATTCGGACAAGCGGTCTTTGAGCGCTGGGTCTTGAACTCCCTGCCGGACAAAGGCGCGCATTTGAAAAGACAGCCGGTGTGGGGCAAACGGATCTTCTAATACTATAGCTCCCTTAAAGACAGCATCCGCCATGTCGGAGGCAAAGGCAAAAAGGACCGGCGCCCTGTCTTCCTGTCTGCGGGGCACTATATAGAGAAGGTAGATGCTTAAAGCAATGAAGGCAAAAAGAAAAAAGCGGGAAAAATTCGAGGATTTGGCAGAATACCACAAAGATAACAAGAACCCGGCGGTAAAGGCCGCGATGCCCAGGGGGGTGTTGATAAAAACGTAATCAGTGATGAGGCCGCAAAATTTGGCCGAACTGAACAACGCGTCCACTTAGAAAACCACGGTGCGGGGATCAATATTTGCTACGTACGGGCGTATGGCCATACGCCCCTACAAGGACCGGGGAAATCCTTGCACTGCCAATCTGCTGTGATCTACCTTCTCATACCAGACATGGCCGGTTGAAACAAACGACGGTAAACAGGCCTCAAAACACGGGAGGCATTCAAGATCTCAATGCCAAGCATCTGGCCATGCTCATCTATTTCAATATTAATGCCCGGCGCCATCTCTACAAACTCCTCTTCCGCTCCTTTGCCCGTTAAAATATACAAAGCATCCGCCTTGACGTCATACCTGACCAACGGCTTTTTCCCTGTTGTTTTCATAACAGCCTCCATCTGCCGGACCTGACCCTTGCCAGTTTCTGGGCCGGTTTGATCGGATGGATCGTGATCAACTCCACCCGGTCGTCAATCTCGTCAAAACCTAACATGTATTCTTTTATTTTACCTTTTAACATGACCGTAGCAATCGCAATCTGATGTTTCGTTATTGTATCATAATAACGTTCCGAGGGTTTTTCAAGGATCGTCAGCGGCAGATGTTTTGGGACCGACCGTAATTTCATGCGCAATTTCAAATGATCGGTATAAATGATCTTCATCATTGAACTGCATTAATTGCGGGGATGGGTCTGACCTGCGCAAGGATCGGGGAAACCCTTGATGAATCTGCAATCATGATAACAAATGATTTGACAATGTCAAGAAATTATTTGATAATAAATCAAATGTTAACACCTCCGTCACAGTGCCGCAACATCCGGGAGTGCCCCGCTCCTTTCGCCGACGGAACCAAGCGAAAGGAGTTTTACTGTGCGTGTAATCACCATTAAAGAAGAAACCCAGGAATTCATCGCCAAATATCTTGGGGATCTAAGTAAGGCGATCTTAGCAGTTGGATTTGCCAGTTATTTCTTTGAAAAGCTGCCCGTAACCCTGCGCGTCGGGTTTATTGTTGCTGCCGTTGCGATCTTCGTATTAAGTGCTATAATTATAGAAAATAAAGGAGGCCGTAAATGATCGCTCTCGCTGGAGTTCTTGCAATTCTTCTATTTGTGGTGGGCTGGCTTTATCTTGACCACCGCACGCGCAAGCAGATGCGCCATACGCATAAATAAACGCCATCCGTTTACACAAAAAACCCGTCCCGCTTAAAACGCGGGACGGGTTTTTATTTTGCGCGAAATAATTCAGGTAAATAATAGGGCGCTGTCCCTTATTATGCATCCAGGGCAAAGCGGACGGCTTTTGAGATCTGGATCATTTTTTCCGTGGATAAAACTGTGATCAACGCGCCAAGTTTTGATCTGGCCACTGTCTGCAAATGATCGCAATTGACCGCGCAATCCTTGGAAACCCCGTCTTCCCCGGTGAGAACAACTTCAGAAGGGATGTCACGAATGGTGGCTGTAACCGGTGCGACAGTCACTTCCGCTAAATATTCAATGACGGAATTTCTGCTCAAAATAACAACCGGCCGTTTTTTATCCGGAGCATGGAATTTATACCAACGGACTTCACCGCGTTTCACGCGTCCCCCCATGCGTGTTCATCTTCAAAAATATCAAATTCGCCTTTTTTTACCGGATGCCGCAGGTATCCGTTTTTATGCTTTTCTTCAAGTTCCAGCACCTGGTGTTTCTTGAGCGCCTCTTTCAAGGCCTCCCTGGCAAAAGCAGAACGTGACGTGCGCAATTTATGCGCCAGGTCATCCACCCGCTTGACCAGCTTTTCATCCATTGTCATTTGAACGGTCACCATAGCCCCTCCTGGATAGCTATATTCATATGTATAACTATAGCTAGTATAACATGAAACTGACGCATGTCAACCCTTGGTCGGGTTTTCGGTGTCATCGGCCCATTGCGAGGGGTTGGTTTCAACGTATTGGCGGATACGGTTGAGGTCGACGTCATTGCGGATAACATGATCGTAAAATCGAGGTTGCCAAGCGAAGGTTTTTAACCCCGTTCGATGAATGGTTTTGGCGACAATGGATTTATATGAACGCATAATGACGGACAATGAACCCGATTTCAAATGATAAAATGTTTTGGATAATTGTATATTCGTGTTTGTGTTTGTAGAGACGCAGCAATGCTGCGTCTCTACGGATTTCATGGATTTCACATCACGAATGATAATAATCCCGTGCATATGATTGGGCATGACCACGTATTCATCAACACCAACATACGGGAAATGTTTGGGAATGTCCTGCCAACATTGGTCCGCCGTTTTGCCCAATTCATTCAATCGCATCTTTCCACCGATGACATTACCGAACACGCATTGACGGTCCTTGACGCACACGGTCACGAAATATCCGCCAACGGACGCGTAATCCCATTGTTTCAACCGTGCGGATCGGACACGGTATTTGTTCTGAAATTTCTCCCCCATCTCCCCATCCCTTTGGTAGAGACGCAAAATTTTGCGTCTCTACGGATTCGATGGATCCCATCTACCGCTTTTCCAGCGCTTCGGGCCTAGTGACATGATGGGGCATGCCCGTCACCACCAATCTGGATCGTCGCGGCATAACGAAATCTCTTATTTTAATCTCTGGGGAATTTAATAAAAAACAACTGGTAAACCCGGGGAAGATTTACGTGATATACGATAAATTATTACATACTACGAAGATTGTCAATGTTTTTAATGAACGTATCGCAACAAAAAGAAATAGGGCGCTGTCCCCTATTATTAGAACTCTCCCAAAACTGCGCTATTAACGAAAGGGGCAACAAAAGTCCCTGATGAAGTAAAGGTATGGATGGTATTGCCGCCGCTGTGGGTGATCGTCCCACCCGTGCCGTTGTCGACAGCAGGTGTTATATAGCTGATGATGACAATACCGGAACCACCGTTCCCGCCGGACTTACTCGCTGTAGTTGATGCCCCTCCTCCTCCTCCTCCTCCGGTATTTTCGGTTCCAGCTGTTCCAACAGCATCTGATCCTCCTGCTCCACCACCGCCGGAAGCTGACCCGCCTGTAGTAGTGCCACCACCACCTCCTCCTCCTGCATAAGTAACAGAAGAACCAGATATTGAATTTGCCGTTCCACTTCCACCATTCCCACCCGGGTTAGCACCACCAGCGCCGCCAGTGCCGCCCGATCCACCACCACCACCTCCAGCCGCTCCACCATTTTCTAACAAAGTGCTGTTACCTCCAGCATTTCCTTGACCGGCTGTGCCGGCTGAACCACTTGCTGAAAAGCCATAATTAATAAAGTCAGCTGTACCACCGCCACCACCTGAACCACCAACGCCGGAATTTCCATAATATTGTCCGCCCTTACCACCTCCAATGGCTGTCAAGGTGCTGAATACGGAGTTGGTACCAGCCGTGCAATTTTCTACGTTAGTGCCTGAACCACCGGTACCGCCGCTGCCAACGGTCACAGAATATGACTGGCCGGCTGTCACAGAAAATGACGTATTGGAGATGTAACCGCCGCCCCCGCCTCCACCACCGGCAGTGGGATTCCCCTGTCCATTACCACCACCGCCGCCACCAGCAACAACAAGGTATGAGACCTTAGACGCAAAAAAAGGTGCTGTGAATGTTCCAGATGATGTGAATGTGTGTATCGTATTGCCGCCGCTAGCGGTTTTTGTTCCGCCCGTGCCGTTGTCGACAGCAGGTGTTGTATAGCTGATGATGACAATACCTGAGCCGCCAGCACCTCCTGACGCAGCGTAACCGGAACCACCTCCACCACCACCGGTGTTCGCGGTACCGCTTACTCCGTTTCCACCGTCCCGGATCTTACCGGCACCGCCACCACCAGTTCCTCCTGTCCCTGCCGTACCGCCGGCAGTAGGATAGACGGTACCTCCTCCGCCACCAGCATATGTTACAGATGAACCGGAGATTGAAGAAGCCGAACCGTTGCCACCATTCCCACCCGTGGTATCTTGAGTCGCATTCTGGCCAACCGCGCCTGCGCCACCACCCCCACCACTGGCGGCGGCGGTAGGACCGCCGCCCGCATTTGAACCACCATTATTTCCTTGAGCGGGACTGGCGGTTTTAGTACCACCAGCCAGATTCCCAGCTCCTGGACCAGCCCCACCACCAGAACCACCATCACCACCGGTTCCTCCACCAGCATCACTGCCAGAGGCATTGGCTCCGCGTCCTCCACCTGTTGCCGTAACAGTAGAAAAAACACTATTATCTCCTGCTGTGGCACTTGACACACCAGCGGTTCCGGCTGTGCCCCCACCCCCGACCGTAATCGTGTATGCTTGTGCTGTGACAGCAAATCCTGACCCGGTAAGCATTCCTCCAGCACCGCCACCACCGACGTTCCCACCGCCACCACCAGCAACCACAAGGTATGAGACATCAAGCGCAAAAGCGGGAGCGGCAAGGAGCAGGCAAAAAATGGTCAATCCTAAAATTCTTTTAAGCATGGATCAGCTTCCACATAAATCTCTTGACATTGTTCTGGTTATTTGATAATTTATCAAATGTTGTATACCCCTATTTATTCTGTTCCCCCCGACAGACTGATCATAGTCCCCTCTTATTGCTCCAATTTCATTATTTACAAGGAGGGCGTTGCTATGACCGTCAGCAAAGATATGGTCGATGAATTTGTCGCCAAGATTTACTGCGACCTGGGCAAGAACGTTCTCACCGTCGGTTTTGCCAGCTACTTCTTCGAAAAATTGCCCTTGCCGATACGCATCGTCTTTGTTATAGTGGGCGTAGGTCTGCTGGTTTACAGTGTTTGGTTTTACAAAAAAGGAGGTAAATAATGGAAGCCGTGATAATAACCATCCTTTTTGCCATTGGCATGGGGATATGGTCTCATTTTGATTATAAGTGGCCGATCCATAAACACCCGCAAAAGCATTAAACATTTTTTATTTTCTACTTCTCCTTAGCTTCCATTCAGAACGACCGGAGCGCCCCAGAAATTCGTCCCGTCAAAATAGAAACCAAGGATATCGGTGGCTCCATTGGTGGTGGTGAGTGTCGGCGCGGTGCCGCCGGCCCATTTCACCGTGGCGGGCCACGTCAGCGTATCGGTCCCCGACCCCTGGACCACCTTGATGACGAAATTCGCCGTAAGCCCCGACGATGGCGCTGTCCATGTGACCGTATGCGCGGTGGTCCCGGTCAACGTGACCTTTTGCTTGTTCCCGTTTGTGGATGTGATGGTAAAAGCCCCGCCCTGGCTTCCAATGTCAAATTCCTTCTGCAAGCCGACATAGTTGGCAACCTCAAGAGTCGCTCTGGGAAGCGTCGTCCCGATGCCGACGTTACCTGCTGTTGGGTCAACCGTCATCCATGTTCGTGCAGAGCCAGTTTCAGTGCCCTCACCAGTACGGAAGTTGATTGCGCCGCCTGAAAATGTTTTGGCGTCTATAAACACATTCCCACCGCTATGTGTGAGAACCGTCAGACCACGCTGAACATCTGTCGTTAGTCCAGTGTCATCGCCTAAAACAAGAACTCCCGCATCTACAGAACTTTTGACGTGGAAAATTCCGGCAGGCACCGTCGTCCCGATGCCGACGTTGCCTGCGTCTGTTATTCTAAATTTTTCAGTAAGAGATGAATCGTTTACGGTATCAACAACAAAGGCAGCATTTGTGCTCCCCGACGTATGGTCAGTAAATACAGCTCCAATTCTTGCGCCTCCAAAATTAGTGCCGCCACTATCAGTCGACTGAAAAGAAAATACAGAAGCCGTATTGTTGGTTGTGTTGGTGTTCTTAAATCCAGCCATAGCCACAACGCTTCCAAGTGTGGTTTGGCTGTCGTCTACAACCACTTGGAAACGGTTGTTTGCTACCCACGTCCCTATGCCCACATTGCCCGTGGATACTACAAACTGCGCCTGCGGGGTGGTGGTGCCAATGCCGACGTTGCCATCAGATTTGATCACAAACGGCGAGGAGTCAGTGGCATCCTGGTCATCCACAAGGAACGCATCCGCGGCAGCGGCTTGAACGACATGCAAGCCGGCCGTGGGGGCGCTGGCAGGAGAAAGGGAGCCGATGCCGACGTTGCCAGAGGAGTTGATTCTCATGCGCTCTTTCCCGGCCGTAACGAAGGTCTGGCCTCCTGCGATTGGACGAATGTGATTGCCGCTTCCCTCATATGCATATATGCTGTCAAAGAACAACGAGGCGTCCGCTCCCAGGACGATATCACTGGTCGTTACGAGACTGGGAGTGCTCCCGGCCGTGGTTCCACTGATGGAGAGTTTCGCGCCGCCAAACAACGCGTTCGGCGCCGACGTCCCGATGCCGACGTTTCCGTCCGCCTTAATAATGAAAGGACTTGCATCCCCCGTCCCATTATCATTGACCCTGAATAAATCCTGATCGGTAGTGGAAGAAATGTCTAAAAAGGCGTTTGGCGCAAAGGTAGCGATGCCGACGTTGTTGTCCTTTACGGACAAAGTATCAAAATAACCACCACCGCCAGTTATGCTCTGCAAAGTTAGTCTGGCAGTCGGGTAATTACTGCCGTCAAATGCGCTGTAAATCCTTCCTGTCGGAAGGTCGCCGTCTGCTGCTGTAGTCGCCGATCTGAACACTATGCCGGTTCCAAATCCGCGGTTAGCCGTCAAGCCCTCATTGGTTAATTGCAAGGCATTAGCAGTAGCGCTAGCGGCGCTAGTCATAACTTCTAATTTTGCATCCGACAGCGCCGTCCCGATGCCGACGTTGGTGGCGTCATCAAATAAAATGGATGAGCCGCTGACCGTAGTACCGGTGGCCGCGTATTTCGCGACCTGGTTGATGGTGCCGCTGTTGACCGTTCCTGAACCCCCACCTAATGTACTAACAGCCATCCATGTGCCTACCCCAACGGAACTAGAGGTCAGGACGTATCCAGCCACAGCGTTTTGATTGAGCTTGAACCCCTGGGCCTCGGCGGTGCCGGCGACGTATAAAAGTTGCGGAGGAGCCGCGGTGCCGATGCCGACGTTGCCGGTTGTTGGAATAATATACATACGAGTGGCACCAGCAATACCGTCTCTAAATTGCAAAGATTCATCGCTACCGATAAAAAACTCATAATCTTGTGCGGCTGCATCAGTTTTTCGTAAAGAAAGAGACACATCTGACGTTCCAGAAATATCTAATACCCGCATAGCCCCGACAGAAGAAGTCGGCACCGTCGTGCCAATACCGACGTTGCCGCCCGCCTTAATAATGAAAGGACTTGTATCCCCCGTCCCATTATCATTGACCCTGAATAAATCCTGATTGGTAGTGGAAGAAATGTCTAAAAAGGCGTTTGGCGCAAAGGTAGCGATGCCGACGTTGCCGGTGGCTGTTATTCTCATTTTTTCTGCTCCAGTGCCCGCACTTG
>JAUSEK010000018.1 GCA_030650275.1 Candidatus Omnitrophota bacterium
TCCGCCGCGCGTCATTGCGTATACTGTTGGTGATCAAACCACCTATGTCATGCCTGACGATGATATCCGCACGCATCTTTCCCGCCGCGGCGACACTTCCGATGAAATTGAAGGATTTATAGAACGCGTGAAACAGCATGAGGGCTCGCACCGCCAGCGTAATGCCGCGGGCACAGCCCTGTCCGATCCCGCCGCGGAAGAACGCGCGATCCTGGCCATGCAGGTTGAACGCATGGTCCGTGAACAAGTTCAAACTGCCCTGCGTGAAGAGAATCTCCTCTTAGACCGGTTTGCTGATCCGCAGCTGCGCGCCTTTGTCAGAAACCTGAAACAATCCGGACTTCCGGTGTTTTGTGATTTAACGCTGGAGGCATTCTTATTAGAACTTGAAGGGAAGTACCAGTTGGCCTTGGGGGCCGGCGGATTAGGATTTTTAGAAGGTGAAACTTTTGGGGCCCATAATGCTTTGTGGAAATTCTCCGGTATGGGAGCAATGCCTTTGTATGAAAATCACGTCAATAAGACAACTGGGGAATGGACCCATCTTGATTGGCCCAGGGAAGATGAGGAGTCATCTAAAGGGGCAAAGCCCGTGATTGTTTATGGTGCAAAAGGCAATAAACAAATATTGACGCTGGACGTCGCCTATAACAAAGGCAATTTCAAGGTCGAGGTTTATTGGATCAACCGTAACGGTAATTTAGTGTTTTTATTACGCCAACCTGAAATATTTGATCTACTTTATCCGTATAAAGATCATCTCATTTACCAGCAAGGGTTTTTTGGAAGAGCATTCGTAGAATTGATGAAGAGTTTGGGGGCTGCTCCCGCTATTGTGCGTCTGAATGAACCACAATTAGTTTATGTGGCCGCTGCTATGAAAAAAGATATCGATTTCTTTAATGGCGGACACGTCAAAAGCATCTTTAACGATACTAAGATCGCTGGAACAACGCATACTCCTGAATCCGCCGCGATACAGCATGACCCTATTGGATGGATCGAGTCCATTGTTGGCAGGGAGTTAGTTCGTAATTGGAAAGGGGCACGTGAACTTATTACACAAGAAAATGGGGAAGTCAATACAGCAAAAGGTTTAGGAGAAGTTTCTACCTTAGTTAATGCAGTATCCCTGGAGCATGCTCGAGTTACTCAAGAGATCATTATGCCAGGCTATGCCGATAAAACGATTGGCATTCAAAATGGTTCAGACCCCGGGGAATGGTATTCTCCTCCTTTAGCCCAGCGTGTTTCAGAGGTTGGAGTCGGTAGTGTCACTGGCGAGGAACTATATAAATTTGGCCAGCAGATGAAGAAGGAGTTAAATGAATTTTTAAAGAGAAATTACGGAAGTTCTTTTACTGATATCAACCGGCCCTTGGTTGGATTGGTGCGCCGTATGGTGGACTATAAAGAACAGGGGATACTCTTTCCTATTTTACGCTGGATCGTTGGAGATAGACATTTGGACTATGAAGTCCCTTGGGGTATGGAAAAAGGTTTAGGGGCCAATCTATTGGTCGGTGGGGTGGGTCAGGATGATAGAGGCCGTGATTGGGTTGACGAATTCCGTCGGCAGATGTATGCCGAAGACTTGAAAGGCAAATTCATCTTTGTTAACGATACCGGCATTGAATTGATGCGTTTGGCAACCAGCGCCTCGGATATCTGGGGGAGCATGCCGCGCGCCACCCGTGAGGCCTCTGGTACCAGCGACGACAGGGCCGCCTTTAACGGCCATTTAAATATTGCCACCGCTACCGGCGGTCCTCTGGCTTACATTATTCATGGGGTCACGGGCTGGCTGATCGACGTATTTAAAGGATGGGATTTTGGAAACCTTGTTCGCAGGATCAATGCCAAGGACCCTGAAGTTCTTGAAAGATTCAGGATCGAAGGCCGTAAGCAGTTGGGCGGATTCCTTAAGGAAGGGACAAGTCAGTATTACAACTATTCAGATGGTAAAGGAGATAGGACATGGATTGATAATATGCAAACGGCCTTTATTAAGGCACATCAGGAAGTTTCTATCGATGTGATGATCCAAAAATATGGGTTGATGTTTGAAAGCATTCTCGATGGCAGCGGGAAGCAGGGGTATGAAACAAAATACAAAGCATGGCAGGCGCGGGCGCCTAAGGTTTTTGAATTGCAGGGATGGGCCCAAGGATTTTCATACAATAGCTTATGGCAGGCGTTGAATGTTAAGACCCGCAGTGAGTTGTTTGACAAACTGGATTTGGAAAATGACACCATGGTAGTTTCCATCACTGGCCAGAGCAGGGTGCGCGTGATTCGCGCACAAGCCGCGAATAATATCTTAGGGCAGCGAGCAGAAAATGTTTTTATAGAGGAGGGGTCTCTCAAGGAATTTGCTGATAAGGATCCAGATGCTTGGATTGGAGGGCGTATACCACACGTAACAACACTGCCATTATCCGCGCCTGCTCCGATCTCCGCCGCCGCGCCGGCGGGCAAGCAGGTCGACGACGGGCCGCATTTGGGAAGCATGCATGATGGACCAAGCTTTATTTTGGCCACATTAGTGACAGCCGTGGCCGCTGTGGTCATGTGGTTCGTCCGGTCCATGCGCATGGCGCTTGTCAAAAGAATTGCTACCGAACCGGTCAAGCCGCGCGCTCCCGCCATACGCATGCAGCACATTATTCGGAACATAACACCTCCTTCAAATATATTACGCCGTATGGTTGTGATGACGCTTCTTGTAAGCGCCCTGCTTGCCGGATCACTAACGGTCTTGCTTAGGACGGCATTTCAGGGCGTGGGAGGAGACTTTTTGCTGGCCTTGGCCGCCGGCAGCATCGGTTTTGTGCTCACATTGTTCCCGGTCCACTATGCGCTTATATTGGCAAGGTCATTAGCGACGCAATTACCGGTGCTTAGGGGGGATATCCGCGTTAATGGGCGCCAATACGCGAACGCACCGCTTCTTTCTCAATTGACAATTCAAACAGCGCCGGCCATCAGCGTGCATATGCCGATCCATTTGGAATCATTTGACAGCATTCGTCCCCATCTTGATGCGGCGCTCGCGGCGGTTGATGTTTACAATGCAAGGTTCCCCGGACGTGCCAATGTCATCGTCAGTGACGATGGCCTTATGGTCCTTGCTGATAATAATGTGGAAGAATTTGCCGCCTCGGCCCGGGCCAAACCGGTCCCTGTCAGGACCAGGGAGGAAACAGAAGCGCTGGCACGGCTGGATTATTATGCCACGCATGAAGTTGCCGTGGTCGCCAGACCCAAGCCGGATGGAACGCCGCAAACCGTTCGCCGGGGAGCGTTCCCGAAAGCCAGCAATCTTAACTATATGCATCGATTAGTAGACCGGATTGAAGGAGGGGACCCGGACTTCGGCCGGGCGTGGGTCCGCGGGGATTTGAGACGCGGGGAACTTTTATTGCAGTTGGACAAAGACAGTCTGACGCCGGCCGCCATTATGGCGATGACGGCACCGGAATTTGTCGCCGATCAAATGTTGGCGTATACACAACATGCCACAGTGCCGACCAATGAAGACGAATCATTTTATGCGCGCATGATCGGGATGTTCATCCGTATGCTGTATGGCTTAAGCATGCCCATTAGAGTTTTAGCAGGAAGCATGGTGCCGTTCATGGGACATAACGGGTTTGTCCGCACCGAGGCGTTGCGCGCTTTGGGATATTGGGATGAGGAAGCCGTCTCCGAGGACCTGGTTTTCGCAATGGGAGCGGTCGCCGCGGGATACCATGGTAAATACATTGCTTATCAGGGAATGGAATTCGGAGAGGAGGTTGCACGTACGTTTATGGAAGAAGCATCCAAGTTTTCCCGTTATGCTTTCGGGGCCGGACAGGTGTTATTCCAACCGGTGTCCGCATGGCGGTCGCGGGGACTATTCGGGAAAGCGATCCGTGGATTCGCCGGGTCCGCGCATGTACGCTGGTTTCAGACCGCAGACCTCCTTTTCTTCAAACTTGTTTTGGCAGGATTGGCGCTCACCTCGATTACGCCATTCCTGTCGCTTATGTTCGTCGAAGTAGATATGGGCGGCTTCAGGAATATTGTGATCACAGCGGCGCTTTTTAACTTGATCCCGGTTTTGGTGATGACTTGGGCTTTTCGGGATACCCATGCCGGCAAACAAGGATCGTTCCTAAGCCGATTCTGGCAGCGCGAAAAGCTTCAGCTGCCGTTCTATTTTTCTTTTATGGGGATGGCTCCTTACGTATTGCATGGAGGGATCAATTATTTCTTGGGGCGTGACATGATCTTCCCCGTCACAAATGTGGACCGTTTTGAACAGCGTTCTTTCAGGAGAATTTTAAGCGATATGGGCAGCGCCCATACACATGCTTTGACGCTTATGCTGATGTATGTTGGATCAATAGGTCTTGCCGTGTTGTTCTTCGGACACCCCCACCGGATCATTTTTGCTTCGACATTTATTGCCATTCAGACCGCGGCGCCGTATCTCTTCCATCCACCTTTATGGAAAGCAGTTTTTTCCCGAGACCTTCTGCCGCAGAAAGACGGCGGCGCGTTGCCCATCTCCGCCGCCGCGGTCGGTTCTTACGCGCAGGAGATCAAGGAAACGCATCCGGCCCAATCCGCGTTGCTGATGCAGGACGAAGGGCGGCTGCGTTATCTTGAAGCCCAATTGCCGCCGCAGCAGACCAATG